>CAZVPB010000088.1:0-9418 GCA_964628165.1 uncultured Cyanobium sp. | reverse complement strand
CGTCGATGTCGACCGGAGGCGCGGCGATGAAGGCGATGATGAAGCAGGTGGTGGCGGCCAGCAGGCAGGGGATCATCAGCACCCCGAACCAACCGACGTAGATGCGGTTGTTCGTGGAGGTGATCCACTGGCAGAAGCTTTCCCAGCCTCCTGCCCGGCCGCTGCGGATGGCAGTGGTCATGTGGATGAGGACGTGTGTCGTTTAGGAATGGATTCCCCAGGGGAACCCTTGAAAAAGGTAGGGGAACCGGACCGACGCCCCCGGACGGGAGAACCCTGCCTAAAGGATTCGAAAACAAACGTCGGACAGCTTCATGAAGTTTGCTGAAGTGCCGGCAGGGATTGCTGCTGCAGCCAGCGGCGTCCCTCCCGCAGGAACGCCGCCCAGTCCGTGCGCTCCGCCTCGGCCGCCCGGGCCACCAGCAACGGCGCCTGACGGCGGATCGCCTCGAGGTCGGGTTCCGGCACCCCGGCGGAGAGCGCCATGACATCGGCCATGGCATGGCCCACCACGCGGGTGAGATAGGCGGCGCTGAGGGCCTGGAGGGCCCCGCCCACCAGCCAGGTGGCGCCATGCAGCCGGACCGCCGCGGCCAGGGCCTGGCCGGTCCACTCCACCACCCCGAGGGCGAGGCAGGCGCGGGCCAGCTCCACGGCGGCGGCCCGCAGCGGCCCGGCCTGCCAGGGGCAGTTCCACAGACGGGCCATCTCCTGCAGCATCAGGCCGTTGGCCACCGCCAGCACGAGCAGGTCGACGCTCGGCAGGGGCGTGACGACCACGCCGGCGGCCACGATCCACTGGGTGCGCTGCAGCAGGCCACGCCATTCGCGGCGGCGCAGCTGCTCGAGGTCGGCCTGCCAGCGGCCATGGAGGGATTCGAGGCAGCGCAGCGAGGTGGCGGGCCGAAGGGAAGCCGCCTCCGAAGCCAGCCAGGCGTTCAGGGGGGCGAGGCACGCCTCCACCGACTCGCCGCGGCCGTCCCAGACCAGCAGGCGTGAGGGATCGGCACCGCTCCAGAGGCTGGCCAGCTCTCCCGCCAGGAGGGCGGGCTCGGCCCCCCGCGCGGCTTCCACCAGCAGCCAGGCGGGCTGGCCCTGGGGCAGGGCCTCGAGCCAGCGCAGGTCCACGGCGGAGAGGGGCAGACGGAGGTGGTGGAGCACCACGTCCGCCTGCTCGAACTCCTCCGGCCAGGAGCGGGTGGCGGTGGCGGCGGGAAGGGGGTGGCCCCAGTGGAGCCGCAGCCCCGCGCGGGTCCTCAGAGCGGCCGCGAAGGGGGCGGCCAGGTCGGCGGAGGGGGGGCGGCAGCCGGTCAGGGCGAGGCTGAGGTCGCTGCGTTCGATCCGCCGCCGCAGGCGCTCCAGAGCGACACGGCGGTCCGGCAGCGACGGGGCGTCGGACGCCTCGAGGGCGGCGAACTGGTCGAGCAGGGCCTCACAGCGTTCCAGCCAGCCGCTGAGGGAGGCCGGCCGGGCCACCAGGGCGGCGCCGCTCCGCCGCCGCAGCAGCCACCAGCCGCCGGCGAGGGCACCGACCCCCACGAGGCTGCCGAGGTCGAGGTGGAGCATGTGGGCGGCGGCCTCGCTCACCACCAGACCTCCCCCGAGGAGCAGGACGGTGCGCCGCCAGCCCGGCGGCAGCGGAAGCGGGGAAGGGGAGGGGGGTTCCGGCGTGCTCACGGTGGCGGCCCGAAGCAGAGCCTCTCTAGCTCAGCGGATCGTCGCCGCGAAGACCACCTTTCGGTGAAGGGATGCGTATCGTTGCGGCACTGGGTGGCCCTGCCCCGACGCATGCCCTCCCCGCAGGATTTCCCCTTCCCCGCCGGGTCCGAGGACCTGCCCCTCCTGACCCCCCGCCAGCGGGATCTGGCGGACCGGGAGATGCGGCGCGTCCAGGCCGCCCGCGGCTGGCACGGCGATCTGCCGGTGCTGCTGCTGGAACGCTGCTGGCTGCGGCTCACCGTCCTGCCGGTGCGGGACCTGGCCCGGCGCCTGCCGGCCGACGTCACCGCCGAGGCACCCGAGCTGGCCCGCTACCGGGAACTCCTCGAGGCCGGCCACCCCGCCTGGCGCGCCCAGCAGATCGCCTGGGAGGAATTCGGCAGCCAGGCCTGCCGCGAGGCCCTCCAGCGGCACTGGCGGGCACAGGACCGTGGCAACCATGGCTGGACCCTGCAGCGGTATCTCGAACTGGTGCGGCACTACCGCCACGGCATCGAGCACCACCGCCGCAGGGCCGTTCCTCTGCTCGTTCTGGCCCGCGCCGGCCAGGATCCGCGGCGGGAGGACCACCGCGTGCTGTGGCTGCGGCCAGGCGGCGGCGATCACGCCCGCGCGATGCGGCACACTTGCGCCTGAATCCACCGGCGCCATGGCCGAAGACACCTCCCCCCGGACCACCGACCAGGAAGGGGGCGGCGGCCGACCCGGCCGCGGCCCTGGCGGTCGGGACAGCGGGGGCTTCCGCATCCGCCTCAGCGACAACGAGATGCGGGCGGCCCGCAGCATCCAGGAGGCCTTCGGGCTCCGCTCCACGGTGGCGGTGCTGGGCTTCTGCCTGCGGTCGATGGCCCAGCAGCTGGAGGAGGGCAGACTCGAGGAACTGCTGGCCCAGCACCGCAGCCAGGGCGCAGGACGCGGGGGCGAACGCTCCGGCGACAGGCGCCGGGAGCGGGAGGAGCCGAGGGGAAGGGGGCCGCGGGTCGACCCCTTCGCGCGACCGAGCCGTCCCGCTCCGGCCCCGACTGCCGAGCCGGAAGAGACCCCACCGCCTGCGGTGGCCGCCGGGGATGAAGGGCCGCAGGAGGCCGAGGCCGCACCGCCGGCCGGCGACGACAGCGTCGTGGCATGACCGCGGCCGGCGGAGAGGAGCGGCCCCGGCCCCGGGTGCTGTCGGGGGTGCAGCCCACCGGATCCCTGCACCTCGGCAACTGGCTCGGGGCGATCCGCAACTGGGTGGACCTCCAGGAGAACCACGACACGTTCTTCTGCGTGGTGGATCTCCACGCCATCACCGTGCCCCACGACCCGGCCCGCCTGCGGGAGGACACCCTCGCCACCGCCGCCTTGTACCTGGCCTGCGGCATCGACCCGGGGCGCGCCACGGTGTTCGTCCAGAGCCACGTGCCCGCCCACAGCGAGCTCTGCTGGCTGCTCAACTGCGTGACCCCGCTGAACTGGCTGGAACGGATGATCCAGTTCCGCGAGAAGGCCCTCAAGCAGGGGGACAACGTGTCCGCCGGACTGCTGGACTACCCGGTGCTGATGGCGGCCGACATCCTTCTCTACGACGCCGACAGGGTGCCGGTGGGAGAGGACCAGAAACAGCACCTCGAACTCGCCCGCGACATCGCCCAGCAGCGCATCAACGCCCGCTTCGCCGACCCCCGAGCCGATCCGGAGGCACCGCCCCTGCTGAAGGTGCCCGAGCCCCTGATCCTTCCCGAGGGGGCCCGGGTGATGAGCCTCACCGACGGGCGCAGCAAGATGAGCAAGAGCGATCCCAACGAGGCGTCCCGGATCGCCCTGCTGGATCCCCCCGAGCTGGTCCGCCGCAAGATCCGGCGCGCCAAGACCGATGCGGTGATGGGACTGGAATTCGGCAATCCCGAGCGGCCCGAGGCCGACAACCTGCTCGGTCTCTACGCCCTGCTGAGCGGGCAGGGGCGCGATCGCGCCGCGGCCGAGTGCGCGGCGATGGGCTGGGGCACCTTCAAGCCGCTGCTGGCGGAGGCGGCGGTGGAGGCCCTGCGGCCGGTCCAGGAGCGCTACCGCGAGATCCGCGGCGAGGAGGGATTCCTCGAGCAGGTGCTGCGGGACGGAAGGGCACGGGCGGCGGAGGTGGCGGACCGCACGCTGGCGCGGGTCCGGCAGGCCCTGGGCTTCCTTCCGGCCACCTGAGACCCGGATCCGGACCGTCAACCCCTCTGCTGCGGCATGGCCGGGATTCCTTTCGATCGGCACCGCATGGATCAGCGCCGCTGATCCGTCGCAGGCGTCCCGGGTTGGATTCGCCCCTGTCAGGCCCGTCCTGTCAGCGGAAGCACATCCAGGCTTCCCTGTCCAGTCCGGGCGTCCGTGGGGTGGTGGGGTCGGGGCGCGGCTGAGCAGGGTGCCGCGGATTCGCATTTCCTTACACACCCTTGCACCATCTGATCGGTCGATGCCCTGCGCCGCCGGCTCCCGGCTACGCCGCGGCCGTGCTGCTGGCCCTGCCCCTGGGGGCCCACCTCCAGCTCCTGCCGACGGCGCCCCATCGCGCAGCGACGCCGCCCGTCACCGTCGCCGCCCGTTCAGCCACGCCCCAAACCTCCACCGGAGAGGGGCCCTACCGGCTCACGCCCGAGCGGAAGGCGCTGCTGAACACGATCCGCTTCGCGGAGGGAACCTGGCAGGGGGGCAGTGCCGAGGGCTACCGGATGCTCTACGGGGGGGAACGGTTCCAGCGCTTCGACCGTCACCCCGAGATCACCGTGCGGCGCCGCTACGTCAGCGCGGCGGCGGGGGCCTATCAGTTCCTGCCGGACACCTGGAAGGAGGCGGCCAGCAGGCTGCGGCTGCCGGACTTCGCTCCCCCCAGCCAGGACCAGGCCGCCCTCTACCTGGTGGAGAAACGGGGCGCCCTGGGCGCCTTCGACCGGCAGGGCCTCACCGCGGAGGTGCTGCACCGCCTTGCCCCGGAATGGGCCTCCCTGCCGACCCGCTACGGCTCCAGCCACTACGGCCAGCCGGTCAAGCAGGCCGAGGAGCTGCGCCGGTTCTATCTCGCCGAGCTGCGGCGGCAGCAGCGCTCCACGGCGGCCTGAGCCCCCCGGATCAGGGCATGAGCTCCGGCCGGCTCAGCCGCAGCAGCCAGTAGCCGAACAGCAGCACCGCCGCCGCCGCCAGCCCCGTGCCGAGACGCCGCGGGTGGGGGGGGCGCCCCCCCCTCAGCTGATGGGCGAGCAGGACCAGGCCGGCCAGCACCAGGGGGGGGCCGAAGGCGTGCCAGCGCACCGCCCCGGCCAGGTCGCCCCGGAAGGTGGCCAGCACCGAACGGGTGAGGTAGCAGGTGGGGCAGGGCACCCCGGTGAGGGCCCGCACCGGGCAGGACCAGAGGGGCAGGGGCACCGCCCCCCAGGCGCGGCCGGCGAGGGCCCCCATCGCTCCCGCCAGGATCAGGGCGGAGCGGGACGGCCTTCGCACCGCTGGCGGTCTCACGGTTCGCGGTAGACCACGCGCCCCCGCTCGTCGTTGCCGACGTCGAGCAGGTGGGCATGGAGAAGCCGCTCGATCTCGGCGGTGATGTCGCCGCTGTCCGCATCGTGGGGCAGCTGCAGCTCGAGCACCGCGTCATTGATGGTGAAGCCCTTGCTGCCGGACCGGCGGGCGAGGGCCAGCAGCTGCCGTTCGATCGGCGGCAGGGAGGAGTTCTCCACGGCCGCGAGGGCCTGCTCCAGCAGAAGGGGCTGGTTGGCCTCGTCCACCAGCCGGGGCATGAGGACGAGATCCACCAGCTGGCCCAGATAGCAGAACCCGAAGGTGAGCAGCCACACCAGGCCGCTGAGGGGCTTGCGGGCATAGAAACGGTGCACTCCGCACACGCCCACCAGCGAGAGGGTCCAGAGCAGATAGGCCACAGCCACCGTGCGCCGCTCGGGAGGCAGCGACCGGCGCCGGAGCGCCGAGGCGGCGGCGGTGGAACGGGCCACGGGCACGGGCGGAGGTCATCAACCTAGACACAGCCTGCATTCTCGTGCGTAGGATCGTTCTTCGTCCCCGCATCCCCGCCGTGCCGGCACCCGCCACCCAGAGCAGCCCGGCCGCGCCGCAGGCCCCGCCGGAAGCTCCGGTCGCCCTGCCGAAGACGAGCGAGAGCGAGAACCTGCTGCGCATCCGCCACTCCATGAGCCACGTGCTGGCCATGGCGGTGCAGAAGCTGTTCCCCCGTGCCCAGGTGACGATCGGGCCCTGGACCGAGACGGGTTTCTACTACGACTTCGACCACCCGGAACCCTTCACCGAGGCGGACCTGAAGGCGATCCGCAAGGAGATGGTGCGGATCATCCAGCGCAGGCTGCCGCTGGAGCGCATCGAGGTGAGCCGCGAGGAGGCGGAGCGGCGGATCCGGGCCCAGAACGAGCCCTACAAGCTGGAGATCCTGGCGGGCCTGCAGGAGCCGATCACGATCTACACCCTCGGCGACCAGTGGTGGGATCTCTGCGCCGGTCCCCACGTGGCGAACACCGCCGAGCTCGACCCGAAGGCCTTCGACCTCGAGAGCGTCGCCGGTGCCTACTGGCGCGGCGACGAGCACAACGCCCAGCTGCAGCGCATCTACGGCACCGCCTGGGAGACGCCCGAGCAGCTGGCGGAGTACCGGCGGCGGCGGCAGGAGGCCCTGCGGCGCGACCACCGCCGCCTCGGCACCGACCTGGACCTCTTCTCGATCGAGGACGAGGCCGGCGCCGGTCTGGTGTTCTGGCATCCCCGCGGCGCCCGCATGCGGCTGCTGATCGAGGACTTCTGGCGGACGGCCCACTTCGAGGCCGGCTACGACCTCCTGTACACCCCCCACGTGGCGGACCTGGGCCTGTGGAAGACCTCCGGCCACCTCGACTTCTACAGCGAGAGCATGTTCGGCCCGATGCAGGTGGACGAGCGGCAGTACCAGCTCAAGCCGATGAACTGCCCGTTCCACGTGCTCACCTACGCCAGCCGTCTGCGTTCCTACCGGGAACTGCCGATCCGCTGGGCCGAGCTGGGCACCGTCTACCGCTACGAGCGCCCGGGGGTGATGCATGGGCTGATGCGGGTGCGGGGCTTCACCCAGGACGACGCCCATGTCTTCTGCCTGCCCGAGCAGATCAGCGACGAGATCCTGGCGGTGCTGAACCTCACCGAGCGGATCCTCTCCACCTTCGACTTCCGCACCTACGAGGTCCATCTCTCGACGCGGCCCGAGAAGTCGATCGGTGACGACGCGGTATGGGAACTGGCGACCCGGGGCCTGCGGGAAGCTCTCGAGCGCAAGGGCTGGAGCTACGCCGTCGACGAGGGGGGGGGCGCCTTCTACGGCCCCAAGATCGACCTGAAGATCGAGGACGCGATCGGCCGGCTGTGGCAGTGCTCCACCATCCAGCTGGACTTCAACCTGCCGGAGCGTTTCGACCTCGAGTACGTCGCCGCCGACGGCAGCCGGGCGAGGCCGATCATGATCCACCGCGCCATCTTCGGCTCGCTGGAGCGGTTCTTCGGGATCATGACCGAGAACTACGCCGGCGATTTCCCCTTCTGGCTGGCCCCGGAGCAGATCCGTCTGCTGCCGGTCACCGACGAGGCCCTGCCCTGGGCCGAAGACCTGGAGCGGCAGCTGCGGGCGGCCGGCGTGCGCGCCGATGTGGACCGCAGCGGTGAACGGCTGGGCAAGCTGATCCGCAACGGCGAGAAGATGAGGATCCCGGTGCTCGGGGTGATCGGCGCCCGGGAAGCGGAGACCGGCACGGTGAGCCTGCGCGGCCGTCACGGCGGGGATCTGGGGGTGGTGGACGCCGAGACCCTCACCGCCGCCGGCCGTGCCGCCAACCGGGAGCGGGCCGCCAGCCTGGAGCTGCCGTGACCCTGCTGCTGGCCGGCGACGTCGGCGGCACCAAGACGATCCTCTCCCTCTATTCCACCGGCGGTGAGCCAGGTCTGGAGAACGTCGCCGAGGAGCGCTTCGCTTCGGCGGACTGGCCCGGCCTGGCGGCGATGGTCCGGCAGTTCCTGGAGGATCGCGACGAGCCGCCCCGCGCCGCCTGCTTCGCCGTGGCCGGTCCGGTGCAGAACGGCCGGGTGAGGCTCACCAACCTGGCCTGGGGCGAGCTGGAGGAGGAAGGCCTCGCGCAGGCCTGCGGCATCGACCGGGTGGCGATCGTCAACGACTTCGCCGTGCTCGTCTACGGGCTCCCCCACCTCCGCGGCCACCAGACCGCGGCCGTGCGCACGGGGACCGCGGCGCCGGATTCTCCGGTCCTGCTGCTCGGCGCCGGCACCGGACTGGGGGTGGCCATCGGCGTTCCCCAATCGGCAGGGTGGCTGGCCCTCGCCAGTGAGGCGGGCCACGCCGCCTTCGCGCCACGCTCCGCGCCGGAGTGGGAGCTGGCGGAGTGGCTGCGGGCCGATCTGGGGCTGGAGCGGGTCTCCCTCGAGCGGGTGGTGAGCGGCACCGGCCTCGGCCACGTGGCCCGCTGGCTGCTGGACCGCGACCCCGCCACGGCGGACCATCCCCTGCGGCAGATCGCCCGCCGCTGGCGGGGAGTGGAGGGGGAGGAGGACAGCCCCGCCGATCTGCCGGCGGCGGTGGCGGCAGCCGCCGAGGACGGCGATCCCCTGGCCCGCGCCGCCCTCGATCTCTGGCTGGGGGCCTACGGCGCCGCGGCCGGCGACCTGGCGCTCACCTGCCTGCCCCGGGGAGGGATCTGGCTGGCGGGGGGCACCGCCGCCAAGCAGCTGGAGAACCTGCGGTCCGAGCGCTTCCTCGAGCCGTTCCTGGCGAAGGGCCGGCTGCGGCCGGTGCTCGAGCCGTTGCCCGTCAACGCCATCGTGGATCCGGCCGTCGGCAGCTTCAGCGCCGCCTGCCGCGCCCGCCTGCTGCTCGACTGAGCCGAGAACCGCGGCTGCGACACTGGGGAGAGCGACGGATCGGCGATGACACGCCCCCAGCTGGGCACGGGGGTCGTGGTGGACGTGCCTGCCACCACGGCGAATCTCGGGCCAGGCTTCGATTGCCTGGGGGCGGCCCTCGACCTGGGCAACCGCTTCGCCCTGCGGGTGGTGGAGGGCGGCTCCGAACGGTTCGACCTGATCATCGAGGGGAGCGAGGGCTCCCACCTGCGCGGCGGTCCCGAGAACCTCGTGTACCGCTCCGCGCAGCGGGTGTGGCGCGAGGCGGGACTGGAGGCTGTGGGGCTGGAGGCGCGGGTGCGGCTGGCGGTGCCGCCGGCGCGGGGCCTCGGCAGCAGCGCCACCGCCATCGTGGCGGGCCTGGTGGGAGCCAACGCCCTGATGGGGGAACCGCTGCCTCGGGAGAAGCTGCTGGAGCTGGCCATCGACATCGAGGGCCATCCCGACAACGTCGTGCCCTCGATGGTGGGCGGCCTCTGCCTGACGGCGCGGGCCGCCTCCCACCGGTGGCGGGTGGTGCGGTGCGAATGGGATCCGGCGGTGAAGGCGGTGGTGGCGATCCCCTCCATCCGGCTGAGCACCAGCGAGGCGCGCCGGGCGATGCCCCGCAGCATCCCGATCGGCGATGCGGTGCTCAACCTGGGGGCCCTGACGCTTCTTCTGCAGGGACTGCGCCATGGCAACGGCGATCTGATCGCCGACGGCATGCACGACCGCATCCACGAGCCCTACCGCTGGGGTCTCATCCCGGCGGGCCGGGACGTGCGGGAGGCGGCCC
>CAZVPB010000087.1:0-9460 GCA_964628165.1 uncultured Cyanobium sp. | reverse complement strand
TTGCCGCCGAACATGCCGGGCACGAAGATGCTGCCCACGATCTGAACCACCATCGCGATCAGCAGGCCGAGGATGCCGAGGCCGACGACCGCCGAGAGGGCCTGGCCGACGCTGTCGCTCATCCGGCGGCCGAGGAAGGAGGCGATCACGAAGGTGATGCCGGTGGCCAGGGCGGCCGTGCCCACGGCCCCGATCCCGGCGACACCGATCGCCAGGGCGACGATGCCGCTCAGGGTGAAGCCGGTGATCAGGCTGTAGGTGGCCAGCAGCGGCAGGGCGGTGGAGTTGTCCGCCTTCATCGCCACGTTCTGGGCCACGAAGAAGAGGATGAGGTTGCCGATCAGGGCGACCCAGAAGAGGGGCTGGAAGAGGGCCGGGTTGCTGGCCAGAAGGCTGATGCCACCGACCACGCCCGCGGCGGTGAGCACCATGCCTCCGCCCACGTAGGGGAGGGCCTTGTTGACGACGTTGGGTCCGACCAGGGCGCCGCTCTGGGCCTCCTGGATCGCTTGCTGGAAATTGCTGCTGGCCGGCATGGCGCAGGGGATATTCAGACTGGATCCATCCTGCCAGCGGGAACCCGGCCGCGCCGCTCCGCGCCGTTCGGATCTCCCCATGCCGGCCCCCGGCGGCTTCCTCCCGATCAGCGGGGCCGGCGCCGGGCGTCGTCCCGGCGGGCGTAGGCCTGCACCAGCCGCTGCACGAGCGGATGGCGCACCACATCGGCATCCCCGAAGCGACAGATCGCCACCCCCTCCACCCCCTGGAGCACCTCGGCGGCCTCCACCAGACCGCTGAGCTGCCCGGGCGGCAGGTCGATCTGGGTGATGTCCCCCGTCACCACCATGCGGGAGCGTTCACCCAGGCGGGTGAGGGCCATGCGCATCTGGGCCGGGGTCGTGTTCTGGGCCTCGTCGAGAATCACGAAGGCATCGGCGAGGCTGCGGCCGCGCATGTAGGCGAGCGGGGCCACCTCGATCACGCCTTTCTCCAGCAGGACGTCGGTGCGTTCCTTGCCCAGCAGCAGGTGGAGGGCGTCGTAGAGGGGCCTCAGGTAGGGATCCACCTTCTGCTGCAGATCCCCCGGCAGAAACCCCAGCCTCTCCCCCGCCTCCACCGCCGGCCGGGTGAGCAGGAGCCGTTCGACCCGGCGGTCCTGAAGCATGCGCACCGCCTGCACCGTGGCGAGGAAGGTCTTGCCGGTGCCCGCCGGTCCGACCGCCAGGGTGAGATCGTGGCGCTCGATCGCCTCGACGAAGGCCTTCTGCCGAAGGGTGCGGGGCCTCAGCAGCCTGCCGCTCTGGCTGGTGGCGAGCACGAAACGGCCCAGTTCGCCGTGCTCCTCGGTGCGGCCGGTGTCGAGGGCGGTGAGGGCGGTGCGGATCTCCACCGGTCCGATCCGCTCGCCGGCCCGCCAGAGGGGAGCCAGCAGGTCGATCAGGGCCCGGGCCCTGTCGACCTGAGACTCCCGGCCGATCAGCAGGAGGTCCAGGCCCCGCAGCACGAGCCTGCAGCCGGTGAGGTCCTCGAGCCGGCGAAGGTTCTCCTCGGCCTCCCCGGCCAGGGCCAGGGCCTGGGCGGGGCTTTCCAGGGGATAGGTGGCATCCTGCGCCGGCTGGGCCGCGACAGGCTGCCCTGAGGTGTCGGAACGACCGGAGGAACGGTTCAGGCGGACTCGTCGGCGTCGGCCGCGGCGCTGGTTTCGGCTTCAGCCGCCGCCTCGGCGGCGGCCTTCTTCGCTTCGGCGGCAGCCGCCTCGCGGGCCGCGGCCTGCTTGCGCTTGCCGACCACTTCGGCCGGCCGCACCGTTTTCTCGAGCAGCCCGCCCTTCTCCAGCAGGCTGCGCACCGTGTCGGTGGGCTGGGCGCCCTGGCTGAGACGGGCGCGGATGGCCTCCACCTCGAGGCGGGTCTCCTTGGTGCGGGGGTTGTAGAAGCCCAGTTCCTCCAGCGGCCGCCCGTCGCGCCTCGAGGTGCTGTTGGTGGCCACCAGGCGGAAGCTCGCTTCCCTCTTCTTGCCGAACCGCTTCAGGCGGAGCTTGATCATCTTGGCGGAGCCATGCGAAGTCAGATCCCCCAACCTACAACGGAGGGTTTCGTGCCGTTCCGGCTCAGAGATCCGCGAAACCCTTGCGTTTCTTCGCCGGCCTGGGGGGCCGTGGAGCGCCCCGTCCACGCCGGCCGGGCGAGGGGCCGCCGGCTCCCGGCATCCCCATGCCGGGCATTCCTGGCATGCCGGGGAGACCAGGCATTCCCGGCATCCCGGGCATGCCGCCCCGGGTCATCTGCTGCATCACCCCGCGCATCTTCTGGAAATCGGCCAGAACCCTGTCCACGTCGGCAGGTGTATGGCCGCACCCGGCGGCGATCCGGCGCCGGCGGGAGGGCTGGGACGCGAGCAGTTCGGGCTGGCGACGCTCCTGGGGCGTCATCGATCCGATCATCGCCTCGATCCGCTTGAGCTGCTGCTCACCCTGGCGAAGCATGTCGTCGTCGATCTTGTTGAGGCCCGGGATCATCTTCATGAGGCCCCCGAGCGATCCCATCCTGCGGATCAGCCGCATCTGCTGGAGGAAATCGGTGAAGTCGAAGGAGGCTTCCTGCAGCTTCCGCTGCATCTTCTCCACATCCGCCAGTTCCACCTCCTTCTGGGCCTTCTCCACCAGCGTGAGCACATCGCCCATGCCCAGGATCCGGCTGGCCATCCGCTCGGGATGGAAGGGCTGCAGCGCCTCCACCTTCTCGCCGGTGCCGATGAACTTGATCGGGGCACCGCTCACCCTGCGGATCGAGAGGGCCGCGCCGCCGCGGGAGTCACCGTCGAGCTTGGTGAGCACCGCGCCGGTGATGCCCACCTGTTCATGGAAGGCCCGGGTCAGTTCGGCGGCTTCCTGGCCGATCATCGAATCCACCACCAGCAGCACCTCCTGGGGCTGCACGGCGTCGCGGATCCGCACCATCTCCTCCATCATCGAGGTGTCGATCTGGAGACGGCCGGCCGTGTCCACGAGTACGACGTCGAAGCCTTCGTCCCGCGCCTTCCGCAGACCGGCGGCGGCGATCTCCTCCGGGCTGGCCCCGGTGCCGAGGCTGAACACCTCGACGCCGATCTCGCCACCGAGGGTGCGCAGCTGGTCGATGGCGGCCGGCCGATACACGTCCGCCGCCACCATCAGCGGCCGCTGACCCTTCTCCTTGAGATGCAGCCCGAGCTTGGCGGTGGCCGTGGTCTTGCCGGCCCCCTGAAGGCCCGCCATCAGCACCACCGTGGGGGGTGAGCCGGCTGTGGCCAGCGGCGCGTTCTCGCCGCCCATCGTGTCGACGAGCTGCTCGTGGACGAGCTGGATGAACTTCTGGTCGGGGCTGACTCCCCGCACCACCTCCGTGCCGACCGCCCTGCGCCGCACCTCCTGCACGAACTCCTTCACCACCGGCAGGCTCACGTCGGCCTCGAGAAGCGCCCGGCGCACCTGCTGGAGGGCCCCCTCCACGTTGGTCTCGGTGATCGTGGACTGACCGCGGAGGCCGCGGACGGCTTCCTCGAATCGCTGGGAGAGTTCCTCGAACATCGCTGTGGGGAAGAGAGGGGGCTGGAGTGCGGCGGAGTCGGATCAGCCGGAGGGGCTCACGGCCACCACGCGCCAGCGGCCCTCGTCGCGGCCGAACACATAGAGGTTGCGGAGCGTGGTGGGGCCGAACCGTTCGATCACCTTGCCCTGGGCATCGCGGCGCTCGTCGCGGTAGTCGAGTTCCGCCAGGGCGGCGATGCGGATGGGGCTGCGCTCCTCGATCGTGAGGTCCCGCACCTTCACCTCGATCTTCTGGCTCTGGCCGCGGCCGCGGTCCACTCCCCGTTCCCGCCGGAGCCGCTCGATCGGCCTGGGGCGGGCCATACGCTCGAGGTCATCGGAGATCTCGCCGCCGGCCAGCACAGTCGACTTGGCGTCGAGCCAGGCCTGGAGCAGGCCCTTCAGCTGGTCCTCGTCCGGCTCGGCCGCGGTGAGCGGCAGCTCCACCGCCGCGGCGGCGGTCGGCGCTCCGGCGGGGGACGAACCGGTGCCGGCCGCGCCGCCCGCGGCGGAGGGGCCGGCGGGGGCAGCCGCGGGCGGCGGGGAGGAAGGCGTCGCCGGTCGGCGCTGTCGCAGCAGCCAGGTGCCCCCGAGCGCCACCAGGAGGACCGCGGCGAGGAGCGCCACCAGGCGGTTGCCCCGGGGCAGCCACCGGCCCCGGGGCAACCGGCCCAGGGGAACGTCCCCGTCCTCCTCCTCGAGGTCCTCCTCGTCCACCGGGGCGGGCGATCCGGCGATGGGGGGGAGGCCGCCACCCGCCGTGAAGCCACCTCCGGCAACGGTGGGGAAGGGCTGATCCGCAAGCCAGGCGGCGTCGGTGCCCAGGGGGGACGCGCCCATCAGGCCGATGCCGGGACGGCTCTCGGGCTGAGTTTTCCCCACGGCCGGAGCCACGGCCGGAGAGCGGCCCTCGCGGCGGTCCTGGCGGTCGATGAAGGCGAGCACGTCGCGGTCGCTGAAATAGGCCTCCAGGTCCGGCTCGGCGTCGAGATCCCGGTAGCCGGGCAGCACGTCCCGCATCAGCCAGTCGCGGCAGTAGGCGCACACCTGGGCGAGGGGATCGTCCCCGAAGCGCGCCGCCCATGCCTTCAGCTCCTTGTCGGCGCCGGCGGCGAAGCGGGCCTTGGCTCCCTCCACGTCACCCAGGAGCAGCTGCAGGTTGGCCAGCAGCGGCTCCATGCCCTCGTCGTCGCGGGCGTCGAGCCGGTCCCTGGCGGCCCGGATCCGTTCGGGCTTGCGCTGGGCGAAGCCGGAGGCGGCGAGGGCGGTGGTGGCGAGGAAATCTGCCGCCTGCGAGCCGGTCTCGGCCCAGCGGCTGAACAGATCGACCTGTTCCTGCACCGTCAGGTAGCTGCGGATCTGCTTGAAAAAAGCCTGGAACTGGGAGAAGGGGAAATGGGGATCTCCCTGCCCTTCGAGCCCCCCCCGCCGCTGCACGAGCTGCTCGAGCAGGCTGAGGCCCTGGCTGCGCTCCTGGGTGGCGGCAAGGTCGCGGCTGAGCAGGTCGAGCACCCGGTAGGGGGTGAGCCTCTCCAGATCGCGGTGCAGATCCTCCCGCAGATCGGGCCACTGCCCCATGCGCTGGAGCAGCTGCAGGGCCTGCTGCAGAACCCCGGCGGCCCTCTCGTAGTGACGCTGGTCGCGCAGTTCGGCGGCCGCCGCCCCCGCCGCCAGACCGGCCAGCAGGGTGAGATCGGCCTCGCGGCCGCTGCCGAGGGCCGGTGCCTGGGGGGGCTGGAGCAGAGCCGCGGCGAGCTCGAAGCATTCCAGGGGCTGGCCCGCCTCGTGGAGGAGGAGAAGTCCGGCGAGTTCCTTGGAGGAGGGAATGTCGAGGGCGGGGGAGAGGCCCGCTTCGTTGCCCTCCAGCGACATCAGCTCGGCCTCGTAGGCCGCGCGCAGCGGTTCGTCGCTGAGGAGGTCGGCGCTCTCCCTCAGAAGGTCCTCCCTGGCCCGCAGGGTCTCGGCGGTGAAGCCGGGGTGGGGGATCCGGTCCAGCCGCTGGGCCAGGGTGCGCAGCACCTGCTGGGCATCCGCCGTCGGACTCACACCGAGCAACCGGAAGTGATCGAGCGGGAGATCCAAATCCCTTGCCGTGACCGCTGCGCCCGCGACTGTAGTCAGATGGTGCGCTGCGGGCCGCTTCCCACGGACGGACCCCGTACGATCGGGTCTCCGTCACGAACCGGATCGTTCCATCATGACCCAGGAGCTCACGGCCGCCCGGGCGGCCGGTGGCAGCGATGCCGGCAGCCATGCCCAGCGACTCGAGGCTCTCTATCCGACCGAGGCCGGGTCGATCGACCGCGAACTGGGGCTGAGGCTCTACCGGGACATGACCCTGGGCCGCCGGTTCGAGGACAAGTGCGCCGAGATGTACTACCGCGGCAAGATGTTCGGTTTCGTGCATCTCTACAACGGCCAGGAGGCGGTCAGCACCGGCGTGATCCAGGCGATGCGCCTGCGCCACGACTGGTTCTGCAGCACCTACCGCGACCACGTCCATGCCCTCAGCTGCGGCGTGCCGGCCCGCGAGGTGATGAGCGAGCTGTTCGGCAAGGAGACCGGCTGCAGCAAGGGCCGCGGCGGGTCCATGCACCTGTTCTCCCGGGAGCACCACCTGCTGGGTGGCTATGCCTTCATCGGCGAGGGGATTCCGGTGGCCCTGGGCTCCGCCTTCACGAGCCGCTACCGGCGCGATGCCCTCAAGGAGGCCGGCAGTGACGCGGTGACGGCCGCCTTCTTCGGCGACGGCACCTGCAACAACGGCCAGTTCTTCGAGTGCCTCAACATGGCGACGCTCTGGAAGCTGCCGATCCTCTTCGTCGTGGAGAACAACCGCTGGGCGATCGGCATGGACCACAACCGCGCCACCAGCGATCCGGAGATCTGGCGCAAGGCCGCTGCCTTCGGCATGGCCGGCGAGGAGGTGGACGGCATGGACGTCCTGGCGGTGCGCGCGGCCGCCCTCCGGGCCATCGAGCGAGCCCGGGCCGGCGAAGGTCCCACCCTGCTCGAATGCCTCACCTACCGCTTCCGCGGCCACTCCCTCGCCGATCCCGACGAACTGAGGGATCGGGCCGAGAAGGACTTCTGGTCCCGCCGCGATCCGCTCAAGCAGCTGGCGAGTGTCCTCGTCGATGGCGCCATCGTCGGCGCCGACGAGCTCAAGCGGATCGAGAAGGAGGTGGACGAGGAGGTGGCCGACGCGGTGGAGTTCGCCCTCGCGGCGCCCGAGCCGGACGGCGAGGAACTGACCCGCTACGTGTGGGCGGAAGACTGACCGCTCAGAGACCGCCCGGCAGCCGCCGGGTGAGGTTGCGCAGCTTGCGCAGGGCCTTCAGCTCCACCTGTCGCACCCGCTCCCGGGACACCTCCAGCTGGCGGCCGATCTCCGCCAGGGTGTGGCGGTCGTGGCCATCGAGGCCGAACCGCAGCGCCAGCACCTGACGCTCCTGATCGCTGAGCTGGGAGAGCCAGCGCTCGAGCTGTTCCTGATGGAGTCCCCGCTCCACCCGCTCCATGGGCTCCTCGGCGCTCCCGTCGGCGATGAGGTCCCCGAGGAAGCTGCGGCCCTCCTCCGCGTTCACCGGGGCATCGAGACTGGAGGTGGTGAGGGCCTGGCGGAGCAGATCATCGAGCTCCTCGAGGGGGATGTCGATGGCCTGGGCGATCTCCCGCCGGCTCGGCATCGCCCCGAGCTTGTGGGAGAGCTCGAGGCTCACCTTGCGCACCGTGGCGAGACGTTCGCTCAGGTGCACCGGCAGACGGATCGTGCGGGACTGGCAGGCGATCGCCCGGGTCATGCTCTGGCGGATCCACCAGAAGGCGTAGGTGGAGAACTTGTACCCCCGGGTGGGGTCGAACTTCTCCACGGCCCGCTCCAGACCGAGGGATCCCTCCTGGATGAGATCGAGGAGCTCGAGTCCCTTGCCCTGGTACTTCTTGGCCACGCTCACCACCAGGCGGAGATTGGCCCGCATCATGCGCTGCTTGGAACGGCGGCCGATGCGGATGATCTTCCTTTCCTGCACCGAGTAGTCGCTGCGCTTCTCCTCGACCAGCTGCATCATCGACTGCACCTGATTGCCGAGTTCGATCTCCTCGGCGGGGGTGAGCAGCGGTTCGCGACCGATGGAGGAGAGGTACCAGGTCATCGAATCACCATTCCGCCGCCTGGTCGTCTCCCCCTGCCGGGGCCCGGAAGCGGCGCGGGAGGCGGTCATGGGAATCGACGGAATGGCAATCACTATCCCTTCCTGCCCAATCAGCCGGAGGTTCTTTCAACAACCTTTTAGCTTGTGATCGCAAATCCACACATTGACTCCCCCCGCCCCAGGGCCGCCGCCACCGCCCGTGGCGTGGCGGCACCGCACCCCTCCCGGCGGACCGCCGCGAATGCCGCCTGGGCGTGGTCGAGGGCGGCCGCCGCCAGGTGCTGCGCCGATGGGCTCTCCCCGCCGGCCGCCAGCACCATGGCGCCCCTCGCCGCCGCATAGCCGGCCAGCACATCCCCCAGGCCGGCCCGGGCCGCCTCGGCACAGGCCCGCAGCAGCTGCCAGCGGCGCCCGTCAGGAGCCGCCACGACACTGCGGGCCCCCTTGAGCAGCACGGCGGCTCCGGTGTCCTCCGCCGCCCGGGCCGCCGCCTCCAGCGGCGGGAGGGGGGCGTGATCGGGGAACAGACGGGCGAATTCACCGGGATGGGGCGTGATCCAGGTGGGGCCGCCGCGTCCCCTCAGCCAGGCGGTGGCGGTCGGGGTCCCGGCGATGCCGGCGGCGAGACGGTTGAGGCCGTCCGCGTCGATCAGCAGGAGACCGGGAAAGTCCCGCAGTCGCCCCCAGGCGGCAGCGCTGTCCAGGCCGTCCTCACCGCCCAGGCCGGGCCCGAGCAGCACGGCATCGAGCCGCTCGAGGCTGGCGGGCGCCAGGGAGGCCAGATCGAGGCCGCCGTCGGCGGTCGCGGCCAGGGGCGGCTCGAGCACCACGTGGGGCTCCACCGACCAGAGGGCCTCGGCCACCTCGGCGGGCAGGGCGGCCCGCAGGCTGCCGCACCCCGCGGCCGAGGCGCCGGCGAGGGAGAGAAGCGCCGCGCCGCGGTACCGCCGGCTGCCCGCCACCACCAGCAGCCTGCCGCGGTGGTACTTGGCCGCCGCCGGATCGATCTCCGGCCAGGGGGCACTGCGGCGGTCCGCCTCCGCCAGGGGAGCGGTGAAACCGAGGCCGAGGGGCTGTTCCGGGGGCAACCCGGCCAGCAGCGGGGCGGGCAGGCCGAGGTCGATCCTCTCCAGCCGGCCCACCCACCGGAGGGCCGCATCCTGCACGAACCCCTGTTTGATCAGCCCGATGGCATAGGTCACCGCCGCGGTCGCGGCCTCCTCCCCCAGCCGCCGGCCGGTGTCGGCGCAGATCCCGGTCGGCCCGTCGATCGCCACCAGCCGCTGGGGCCGTTCCCTCTGGCGTTCGCGCAGCACCGCCTCGAGCCGCGCCCCCGGCGGCCGGTTCTGGCCGATCCCGAAGAGGCCGTCCACCCACAGGTCTCCGGTCCGGGGGTCGGGATCCTCCGTGAGCACGGGAATCCCCAGCCAGCGGGCATGGCGCAGATGGGCTTCGGTGAGGGGCCTGCAGCGCTCGAAGGGGAACCAGATCGAGGTGGGCACCCCCGCCAGGTGCAGTTCCCGGGCCACCACCAGCCCGTCCCCGCCGTTATGGCCGGGCCCCGCCAGCACCACGGCCCGCTCGGGAGGTGCAGCCAGCAGGCGGCGGCTCACCGCCAGCGCCGCCTTCTCCATCAGGGCCTCCACCGGCAGGCCACTGTCGAAGAGCCGCTGCTCGAGGGAGGCCATCTCCGCCGAACGCACCAGGAGATGGTCGGCGTCGCGGGGGGGCCAGGGGG
>CAZVPB010000086.1:0-9493 GCA_964628165.1 uncultured Cyanobium sp. | reverse complement strand
GGCCCTGCTGGCGGGATCCACGCTGCCGCCGACCCTGCTGCTGCAGGCCGGTGACGACCCGTGGGTGACGGCGGGGCCCGCCCGGCGGCTCCGGGAGCAACGGCGAGGGGCCGGAGCACCCGAGGTGGTGGTGACCCGCGGCGGCGGGCACAACGGCTTCCATGGCCGCGACGACCGGCACGGTCCGGGCCCGGCGGCGCCCTGGGGCGAGCGGCTCACGGCCCGCTGGCTGGCGGCCCGGGTGCGCTGAAGGCGCAGCGCCGCAGGATCCACTCCTGAACGGGTTCGCCGGCGACCAGGTGCTGCCGCACGATCCGTTCGACCCGTTCCGGCGTGACGCCGCCGTAGGTGATGCCGTCCGGCCACACCAGCAGCACCGGCCCGTTCGCGCAGACGCGGAGGCAGTCGGCCTTGGTGCGCCACACCACCCCCGCGGCGCGCTCGGGATTCTCCAGACCCAGGTCCCGCAGCAGGGATTTGAGCCGGCCCCAGGTGGCCGCCCCCACGGCGGGATCGCCGCAGAGGGGTTTGGTGGGAGTGGCGCAGAGCAGTAGATGGCGCTCCACCCGTGCCGGCCCGGCGGCGACGCTCACCGGGGCAGCACCGGGGTGGGGGCCGGATGGAGGCCACGGCTCTCCTCCCGGGTCGCGGTCCGGGCCCAGCCGTCCACGGCGAGGACCTCCTCGAGGCCGGGGTCGCTGCGGTGGTCGACGCGGTGCCGGTCGCAGACCCGCTCGATCAGACGGGGGATGTCGAGGAAGTGCACCTCCTCCCGCAGGAACAGGGCCACCGCCTCCTCGTTGGCCGCGTTGAGCACCGCCGGCATCGTGCCGCCCGCCCGGCCGGCGGCATAGGCCAGATCCATGCAGGGATAGCGGCCGCGGTCGGGCCGCTGGAAGGTGAGCTGCCCCACCTCGGTCAGATCGAGGCGCCGCCAGGGGGTGTCGACCCGCTCCGGCCAGCTGAGGCAGTAGAGCAGGGGCAGCTTCATGTCGGGCCAGCCGAGCTGGGCGAGCACGGAGGTGTCCGCCAGCTCCACCAGGGAGTGGACGATGCTCTGGGGGTGGATGAGGATCTCGATGGCGTCGTAGTCGAGCCCGAACAGGTAGTGGGCCTCGATCACCTCCAGCCCCTTGTTCATGAGGGTGGCCGAGTCCACGGTGATCTTCGGCCCCATGCTCCAGTTGGGGTGTCTGGTGGCGTCCGCCACGGTCGCCTTCTCCAGGTCCTCCGGCGGCCAGTCGCGGAAGGCGCCGCCGGAGGCGGTGAGCAGCAGGCGCCGCAGGCCCGGAGTGGGCTCGCCGGTGGAGAGCCGCGCCGCCTCCGCCTCGGGGGTGCCCTGCAGGCACTGGAACAGGGCGGAATGTTCCGAATCGGCGGGGAGCAGCCGGCTGCCGCTGCGGCGCAGTTCCGGCAGCACCACCGGCCCGGCCGCGATCAGGGTCTCCTTGTTGGCCAGGGCCAGGTCCTTGCCGGCGCGGATCGCCGCCAGGGTGGGCATGAGGCCGGCGCAGCCGACGATGCCGGTCACCACCAGGTCGGCGCTGGGCCAGGCGGCGGCGGCGCAGAGTCCCTCGCGGCCGCCGAGCAGCTCCGGCAGCGGCTGGGGCCGCTGCTCCGGTTCCAGCTGCTGCAGGCGCTGGCGCAGTTCGGGCACCCGATCGGCCTCCGCCAGCGCCACCACCTCCGGCCGGTGTCGGAGGATCTGCTCCACCACCCGGTCGAGGTTGCGTCCCGCCGTGAGGGCCACCACCCGGAAGCGGTCGGGGAATTCCTCCGCGATCTCGAGGGTCTGGGTGCCGATCGAGCCGGTGGACCCCAGCACGGCGATTGCTTTCACGGCAGGGGCTCCTTAGGGTTCGCGCCGGTTCAGTCTCCCACCGGCGCCTTCCCATGCCCACGTTCCCCGCCGCCCGCGGGCGCCGGCGCGACCACTGGTCTTCCGGAATCGGATTCGTGCTGGCGGCCACCGGCAGCGCCGTGGGACTGGGAAATCTCTGGGGATTCGCCTACCGCGCTTCCCAGGGGGGCGGCGCCGCCTTCGTGCTTCTCTACGTGCTCATCGTGGTGGCGGTGGGGCTGCCGGTGCTGACGGCGGAGATGGTGCTGGGCCGCAGCACCGGCCATGCGCCGCTGCGGGCGCCGGCCAGCGCCGCGGGCCGCGCCTGGCAGCCCCTGGGCTGGCTCTTCGTGATCGTCTCCCTGGGGATCCTCGCCTTCTACGCGGTTCTGATGGGCTGGACCGGACGCTCCCTCGTGCATGCCCTGCTGGTGGGCCTGCCGGTGGACATGGCCAGTTCGGAGGCCTACTTCGCCGAGATCAGCCGCGGCGGCGACGCCGTGCTCGCCCAGGTGGTGAGCCTGGCCCTCACGGGTCTGGTGGTGGCCGCCGGGGTGCGGGGGGGCATCGAACGCCTCAGCCGCTGGGGGGTGCCCCTGCTGTTCCTGCTGCTGCTGGGGCTTCTGATCTGGGCCGCCTTCCTGCCCGGTGCCGACGCCGGCTACCACGGTTTCCTGCTGCGCTGGGAGGCGGCGAAGCTGCTCGATCCCACCACGATCCGCAACGCCTTCAGCCAGGCCTTCTTCTCCCTGGGCACCGGCATCGGCGCGATCCTCGCCTACGCCGCCTACCTCGACCGCCGCAGCGGCCTCCACGTGGAGGCGGCGAGCGTGGCGGGGATGGACACCGCCGTCGGACTGATGGCGGGATGCGTCACCTTTCCGCTGGTGGCCAGCTTCGGGCTGGAGAAGCTGGTGAGCGGCAGCACGGTGGGCACCCTGTTCATCGCCCTGCCGACCGGCCTGGCCTCGCTCGGAGCGGCAGGACGGCTGGTGGCGGTCCTGTTCTTCGGCCTCGCCTTCATCGCGGCGATCACCTCGGCCGTGTCGCTGCTGGAGGTGCCGGTGAGTTCGCTGATGGACCGCATCGGCTGGAGCCGGCACCGCTCGGTGTGGTCCTGCGTGGGGGTGCTGGTGCTGCTGGGGCTGCCGGCCTGTCTGGACACCGGGGTGCTCGAGGGGATGGATGCGGTGTTCGGCGGTGTGCTTCTGCTGCTGGGCGGTCTATTGGTCGCCCTTCTGCTGGGCTGGGCCACACCGGACCGGCTGGAGGCCGACCTGGCGGGGTGCTCGACCCCCTCCCCCTGGCGCCGCTGGCTGCGCTTCGCCCTGCGCTGGGTCGCCCCGCCCGCCATCGCCCTGGGGCTGGCGGCCTCGGTGATCGACCTGCTGCGCATGGCGGGAGCCGCCTGAAGACGCCTCAGCTCCGCAGCCAGACCGTGACGCCGCCGGGCTTGTCCACCAGGTCGATCCCCAGGCTGCGGAGCTGGTCGCGGATCCGGTCCGCCTCGCCGTAGTCGCGCCGCGCCTTGGCCTCGCACCGCCGGGCCACGAGACGCTCGATCTCCGCCTCCTCGCCGCTGGCGGCGGCCGCCGGGGCCGCTTCCGCCTCGAGCCCCAGCACCCCGGCGAGCTCGCGGAGCAGCCGCCAGCGGGGCGCCAGGCTCAGGTCGGCTTCGCCGGGGGCATCGCCGATGCGCAGGCGGCTGGCCAGGCTGCGCAGGGGACGGGCCAGTTCGAAGAGATCGCCGAGGGCGGCGGCCGTGTTGAGGTCGTCGTCCATCGCGGCGACGAACCGGTCCCGGAAGGCCTCCAGCTCCGGGGAGGCCCCCTCCTCCACCGTGGTTTCCCAGCCCGGCAGGGTCTCCCCCACCGCCAGGGCGGCCTCCAGGCCGCGCCATCCCGCGGCGGCGGCCTCCAGGGCCTCGGCGGTGAAGTCGAGCGGCTTGCGGTAGTGGGCCTGCAGCACGAAGAGCCGCAGCGTCATGGGGCTGACGCCGCTGGCGAGCAGGGCCCGGATGGTGGTGAAGTTGCCGAGCGACTTGGACATCTTCTCGCCGCCGACGTTCACCATGCCGTTGTGCAGCCACCAGCGGGCCAGCGGCCGCCCCGTGGCCATCTCCGACTGGGCGATCTCGTTCTCGTGGTGGGGAAAGATCAGATCGGCGCCGCCCAGGTGGATGTCGATCGTGTCGCCGAGCTCCTGCCGCACCATGGCCGAGCACTCGATGTGCCAGCCCGGCCGGCCCCTGCCCCAGGGGGAGGGGAAGCCGGGCTCGCCGGGGCTGGAGGCCTTCCAGAGGGCGAAATCGAAGGGGTGATGCTTGCGCGCCTCCGCCGCTTCGCTGAGCCGGCCGCTCGCCCCCTCCTGCTGTTCCTCCAGCTGCCGGCCGCTGAGCTTGCCGTAGTCGGGATCGCGGGTCACGGCGAAGTAGACGTCACCGTCGGCGCTGTAGGCCGCCCCCTTCGCCTCCAGGGTGCCGATCAGGGCGCGGATCGCATCCAGGCAGCGGGTGGCGCGGGGCATGCGGTCGGCAGGAAGGATGTTGAGGGCCGCCATGTCCTCCCGGAAGGCGGCGATGTTGCGCTCGCTCACCGCCTCCATGGTGGTGCCCTCCTCGGCGGCGCGGGCGAGGATCTTGTCGTCGATGTCGGTGAAGTTCTGCACGAACGTCACCGCATAGCCCCGCCAGACCAGATAGCGGCGCAGCACATCCCACACGATGTAGCTGCGGGCATGGCCGAGGTGGCACAGGTCGTAGACCGTCACGCCGCAGCAGTAGATCGAGACCCGGCCGGGCACCAGCGGCTCGAAGGGCTCGGTGCGGCGGGTGAGGGTGTTGGTGAGCCGCAGGGTCACGGGGCGGGGTCCGGCTTCCGGCCGGGAGCGGGGAACGGGCAGGGCAGCAGGGTAGGTGCCGCCGCGGCCTCAGCCGTGCCCCAGCCGCTCCCCCCCGTAGCCGGCCCGCTCCCGCACCCGCCGGCACCAGGGCTCATGCTCCAGATACCACTCCACCGTGGCGGCGAGCCCCGCCGTGAAGCTGTGGCGGGGCCGCCAGCCCAGTTCGGTGCTGATCCGGGCCGGATCGATGGCGTAGCGGCGGTCGTGGCCGGGACGGTCGGGCACGGAGGTGATCAGCCGGGCATGGGGGGCTCCCTGGGGCCGCAGCCGGTCGAGGCTGGCGCAGATCGCCTCCACCACCTGCCGGTTGCTGCGCTCGCCGTGGCCGCCGACGCAGTAGCTCCGCCCCGGCGCGCCGCGGGTCGCCGCCAGCAGCAGGGCATCGACGTGATCCTCGACGTAGAGCCAGTCCCGCACGTTGGCCCCGTCGCCGTAGAGGGGAATCGGCTCGGCGGCGGCGGCCTTGAGGATGACCACCGGAATCAGCTTCTCGGGGAACTGCCAGGGCCCGTAGTTGTTGCTGCAGTTGGTGAGCACCACCGGCAGCCCGTAGGTGTGGTGCCAGGCCTCCACCAGGTGGTCGCTGCCGGCCTTGCTGGCCGAGTAGGGACTGCGGGGCGCGTAGGGGGTGGTCTCGCTGAAGCGGCCGGTCTCGCCGAGGCTGCCGAACACCTCGTCGGTGCTGATGTGGTGGAAACGGAAGAGGGGGCGCCGCTCGGCGGGGAGCCCCTGCCAGTGGTGCCGGGCCGCCTCCAGGAGATGGAAGGTGCCCACCACGTTGCTCTGCACGAAGGCGGCGGGACCGTCGATGGAGCGGTCGACGTGGCTCTCCGCCGCCAGATGCATCACCAGGTCCGGGTCGGCCTCCGCGAAGGCCCGCCCGACGGCGGCGGCATCGCCGAGGTCGAGCTGCAGGAACCGGTGGCGGGGCTGTCCGTCGGGCGCCGGGGCGGCGGCCTCCGCCATCGCCGTGATGGAGGTGAGATCGCTGGCGTAGCCCAGCTTGTCGAGGTTGAACACGATCGCGTCGCTCTCGGCGAGCAGCCGCCGCACCACGGCCCCGCCGATGAAGCCGGCGCCGCCGGTCACCAGCACGCGGCGGCGGTCCCCCAGCAGGGAACGGGTGGAAGGCGCGGCGGCGGGATCCATGGAGACGAGGGAGGACATCAGGGCAACGAATCGGCTGGCTCGGCGACGGCGATCTGCTCGAGCACGCCGGCCAGCGCCACCCGCCAGTGGACGGGTGCCAGGCCGAGGCGCAGGCGGCTGCCGCTGCAGTCCAGCAGGGAATAGGAGGGGCGGCGGGCGGGGGTGGGGTAGTCGGCGGTGGTGAGGGGGTGCACAGGGGCCGCCCGGCCCAGCAGCCGCCGTTCCACCGCCAGCTCGCCGATCGCCACGGCGAAGTCGTACCAGCTGGCGGCGCCGGCGTCGCTCCAGTGGAGGATTCCCCCGAGGCGACCCAGGAGCACCGCCCAGCAGGCGGCGGCGAGGGTGTGGGTGGCAGTGGGGCAGCCCACCTGGTCGGCCACCACCCCGAGGGATTCCCCCCGGGCCGCCCTCTCCCGGTGCAGCCGCAGCATGGTGAGGCAGAAGTTGCGTCCCGCCGGGCCGTACACCCAGCTGGTGCGCAGCACGCAGACGCGTTCCGGTCCGAGGACCTCGAGCACCCGCCGTTCCCCCTCCGCCTTGGTGGCGCCGTACACCCCCAGCGGAGCGGTCGGCTGGCGCGGGGAATAGGGGCGGCCCTGGCTGCCGTCGAAGACGAAATCGGTGCTGAGCTGCAGCATGCGCCCTCCCGCGGCGGCCACGGCCTCCGCCAGGGCCCCGGGGCCGCCGGCGTTCACCGCCAGGGCCAGATCCGGCTCGGCCTCGGCCCGGTCGACGGCGGTGTAGGCGCCGGCGTTCAGCACCCAGGCGGGCCGGTGCCGTGCCACGGCGGCGTGGCAGGAGCCGGGATCCGCCAGGTCGAGTTCATCGCGGGACGGGGCGATCAGCTCGATTCCCCGGGGCACCGAAGCCGCCAGTGCCCTGCCCAGCTGGCCGGTGGGGCCCGTGAGCAGGACCCGCTCAGCGGCACTCACGGGAACACCTCGTCCGCGGCCGCGGCCTCCGCGAGGGTGGGGGCCTCGGCATCCTTCGCCGAGAGAATCGGCGACGTCCCCCCGAGTGCCTCGAGGGGCCATTCGATCGCCAGGCGGGGGTCGTTCCAGAGCAGGGACCGCTCGCAGGCGCGGTTCCACAGTCCGCTCACCTTGTAGAGCACATCGCTGGTGTCGCTGAGGGAGAGAAATCCGTGGGCGAACCCCGGCGGAACCCACAGCTGCTGCAGGTTCGCCCCGCTGAGCCGCACCCCCAGCCACCGCCCGAAGGCCGGCGAACTGCGGCGGATGTCGACGATCACGTCGAAGATCTCACCGGCCAGGCACCGCACCAGCTTGCCCTGGGGTGCCGGCGGCAGCTGGTAGTGAAGCCCCCGCAGCACGCCCCGGCGGGATCGGGAGCTGTTGTCCTGGTCGAACCGCGGGGCCTGCTCCGGCGGAAGACACAGGGCCCCGGCGAAGCGGATCCTGTTCCAGGCCTCGAAGAAGAATCCCCGGTCGTCCTCGAACCGCTGCGGCGTGAGCAGCAGGGGCTCTGCGCCGGCCCCCGGCGGGAAGCGGTCACCGAACCGTTCGACCTTCACGGCAGCCCCCCGGCCGGGTCGGAGAGCAGGGTCGCAGTCGGATCCTCCAGCAGGCGCAGCAGATAGGAGCCGTAGCCGTTGCGCCGCAGCGGATGGGCCAGGCGCTCGAGCTGTCCGTCGTCGATCCAGCCGAGGCGCCAGGCCACCTCCTCGGGGCAGCCCACCTTGAGTCCCTGGCGGTGCTCGAGGGTGCGGATGTAGCTGGAGGCCTCGTGGAGGGAATCGGGGGTGCCCGTGTCGAGCCAGGCCATCCCCCTCCCCAGCAGTTCCACCCGCAGCAGATCCGCCTCCAGGTAGAGCCGGTTCAGGTCGGTGATCTCCAGTTCGCCGCGGGGCGAGGGGCGCACCTGGCGGGCCCGCTCCACCACCGAGGCGTCATAGAAGTACAGGCCGGTCACGGCATAGCGGGAGCGGGGCCGGGGGGGCTTCTCCTCGATGCCGAGCACCCGGCCGGTGGCATCGAACTCCACCACCCCGTACCGCTCCGGATCCCGCACCGGGTAGGCGAAGACGGTGGCCCCGTCCCGGCCGTTGCCGGCGCGCAGCTGGGGCACGAGGTCGTGGCCGTGGAAGAGGTTGTCCCCCAGCACCAGGGCGGCGGGATGGCCGTCGAGGAAGCCGGCGCCGATGAGGAAGGCCTGGGCGAGGCCATCCGGACTGGGCTGCACTGCGTAGCGCAGGTCCATGCCCCAGGCGCTGCCGTCCCCCAGAAGCCGCTCGAAGGCGGGCCGGTCGGCCGGGGTGGTGATCAGCAGGATCTCCCGGATTCCCGCCAGCATCAGCGTGGTGAGCGGGTAGTACACCATCGGCTTGTCGTACACCGGCAGCAGCTGCTTGCTGACGGCGCGGGTGAGGGGGGCGAGGCGGGTGCCGCTGCCGCCGGCCAGCACGATGCCCCTGCGGGGGGATTGAGGGCCCATCACTGCCTACTTGGCCTCCATCCAGTTGGCCCCGACGCCAGTTTCCACCACCAGCGGCACCGTGAGCCGCAGAGCTCCCTCCATCGTCGTGCGGGTGAGTTCCCGCACCGCCTCCACCGCGGCGGGGTCCACCTCCAGCACCAGCTCGTCGTGCACCTGCAGCAGCAGCCGGGCCGGAAGGCCCTCCTCCTGCAGGGTGTGGTGCAGCTGCACCATGGCCAGCTTGATGATGTCGGCGCTGGACCCCTGGATCGGCGCATTGGCGGCGGCGCGCAGCTGCTGCGCCTCGAGGCCGCCGCGCCGCGCCGTCTCGAGGTCGATGGCGAGCGGATCGGTGTCCCGCCACCGCCCCAGGCCGGCCGGGTCGAAGTGGAAGGGGCGGCGGCGGCCGAGGATCGTCTCCACCCAGCCGCGGCTCAGGGCCAGCCGTTCCTGCAGTTCGAGGAAGGCGAACACGCGGGGATAGCGCTCGCGGAAGCGGCGGAGGAATTCCTTCGCCCGGGCCTGGGGCACCCCGGTCTCCCGGGCGAAGCGCTGCACCCCCATGCCGTAGATCACCCCGAAGTTGATCGTCTTGCCCAGGCGCCGCTCCTCCGGGGTCACCTCCTCCTTCTCCAGGAGCAGCCCCGCGGTGAGGGCGTGCACGTCCCGGCCGGCGTTGAACGCCTCGATCAGCACCGGCTCGCCGGAGAGGTGGCTGAGGATGCGCAGTTCGATCTGGGAGTAGTCGGCGCTGAGCAGCCGCCAGCCCTCCTGGGGCAGGAACGCCTTGCGGATGCGGCGGCTGAAGTCGGTGCGCACCGGGATGTTCTGGAGGTTGGGATTGCTGCTGGAGAGGCGGCCCGTGGCGGTGACCGCCTGGTTGAAGTCGGTATGCACCCGGCCCGTCTCCGGTTCCACCAGGGCCGGCAGGGCATCCACGTAGGTGCTCTGCAGCTTGCTCAGGGTGCGGTGCTCCAGCACCAGAGGCACCACGGGATGGTCGTCGGCGAGCTTCTCCAGCACCGCCGCGTCGGTGCTCCAGCCGGTCTTGGTGCGGCGCGACTTGCGCCGGTCGAGGCCGAGGGTCTCGAACAGCACTTCCCCCAGCTGCTTGGGGGAGGCCAGGTTGAAGTCCACCCCGGCGGCCGCCTGCGCCTCGGTCTCCAG
>CAZVPB010000085.1:0-9552 GCA_964628165.1 uncultured Cyanobium sp. | reverse complement strand
TTCCGGCAGCCACCACAGGGGGCCATGACCGCCCAGAACGTGGTGAGATCACCGGACCTGCGGTCTCAGGCCTCCACCAGACCACTCTCGAGGCCCGCCTGGCGCAGCTTGCGCAGGGCGCGCTGCACCACCTGACGGCAGTACTCACGGCTGCAGGAGAGTTGCCGGGCCACCTCGGCGAGGGTGCGCCATTCCTGGCTGCCGTCCAGTCCGAAGCGGAGCAGCACCACGCTCCGCTCCCGGGCGGTGAGGTTGGCCTTCTCGATCAGGCGCCACACCGAGGCGGTGCGCTCGGCCTGCTCGGCCCGCTCGAGCGGATGGGGCTCGTCGCTGGCGAGCACATCCACCAGTTCGGAGGGATCGTTCTTGGAGCGCACCGTGCCCTGGAGGCTCACCGTGATGCTGCGCAGCTCCCAGGCGAGCAGCTCCTGCACCTCCGCCAGCGGCAGGTCGAGGGCTCGGGCCAGGTCGGCGGGACCGGGGGCCTGGCCCTCCGCCTGCAGATGCCGGGCCTTGGCCGCCCGCAGCCGGGTGAGCTTCTCGTTCACGTTCACCGGGATCCGGATCGTGCGGCTCTGGGTGGAGAGGGCGCGGTTCAGGCCCTGGCGGATCCACCAGTAGGCGTAGGTGCTGAAGCGGTGGCCGCGGGTGGGATCGAACTTCTCGACGGCCCGGGTGAGGCCGATCGTGCCCTCCTGGATCAGGTCGAGCAGGTCGAGACCCTTGCCCTGGTACCGCTTCGCCAGGTTGACCACCAGGCGGAGATTGGCGGTGATCATCTGATCCTTGGCCCGCGTGCCGCTCCGCAGCGTGCGGCGCTCCAGGTCGTTGAAGCGGCAGGCCGGGCCGGAGCCGCCGGCCTGGCGGCAGCGGTCCTCGAGCGCCACCATGGCCTGCACCTTGCGGCCGAGGGTGAGCTCCTGCTCCGGGGTGAGCAGCTGATGCCGCCCGATCTCGCCGAGAAAGGCACTCAGGGAACTCACCATCGGTACGGGAATCATCTATTTCGAAGCTAGGGTTGATCTCTGCTGGGAGCCCGAACCTCAGAAAGGCTTCAGCGTTCCGATTTCCCACCGATTTCCATCCGATTCCGGCGGCACCCGCGCGACGCGGCATGGGCCTGGCCATTACCCTCTCAGCGACTGCCCTCCCGCCGGTTCCGATGGTGCTCCCCCCGGTCGAGTTCGCCGCCCTCCCCAGCGGGGTGGTGCCCTCCGCCCTGGTGGCCTATGTCCACTACCTCAGCTTCATGCTCTGCTTCGGGGCGCTGGTGCTGGAGCGCCGCCTGATCCGGCCCGACCCCCAGAAGGAGACGGCCACCCTGATGGTGATCACCGACGTGGTGTACGGCATCGCCGCCCTGGCCCTGCTGGTGAGCGGCATCCTGCGGGTGATCCACTACGGCCAGGGCAGCGGCTACTACACGGCCAATCCCCTCTTCTGGACCAAGGTGGGACTGTTCCTCACCGTGGGCACCCTCTCGCTCTATCCGACGGTGACCTACATCACCTGGGCGATCCCGCTGCGCAAGGGGGAACTGCCCAGGGTGAGCGAGACGCTGGCCCGCCGTCTGGGATGGATCCTCAACATCGAGCTGGCCGGCTTCGCGGCGATCCCGCTGCTGGCCACGCTGATGGCCCGCGGCGTGGGCCTCGGCCGGTGAGGCCGGCGGGCCGGCTGCTCGGCATCGCGGCGCTTCCCCTGCTGGCCGGCCTGATGGCGCCGGCCATGGCCTGCAGCCCCGCCGAAGCCGAGGCGCAGGGCGAACCGGCCGCCGCCAGGCTGCGCCTCGCTGGCGGCGAGGAGCCCGGCACCTATGCCGCGGCGCTGGCCGACACGCCGCTGGGCTGGGCCCGGCTCGACCGCTGGTGCGTGTGGGTGGAGCCGGTGACCACAGCGGGACCGCAGGGCCGCTGGGACCGGCGCTGGGCCGCCGCGGTCGGAACGGCGCTCGGCCGCTGGCAGGCGGTGCTGCCGATCGAGCGGGTGGAGGATCCCGCCGCGGCCCAGGTGCGGGTGCTGCGGCGCCGGCCGCCGCTGCGGCAGGGGCCCGACGGGCGGAGGCGGGCCAGCCATGGCCGGGCCGTGCTGCGGCTGCGCACGGTGAGAAGGGAAGGAACCTGGCGGGACGAACCTCAGGTGGATGTGCTGCTGAGCCCGGATCAGCGCGCCGCCGCCCTGGAGGCGACCGCCCTCCACGAACTCGGCCATGCCTTCGGGCTGTGGGGCCACAGCGACGATCCGGCGGACGCCATGGCCGCCGTGCCTGGGGCCACGCCGCGGACGGAGCTGAGCGGGCGGGACCGCGCCACGGTGCTCTGGCTCTACCGCCAGCCGACCCGCTTCGGCAGGCCTCGGCAGGCCCCCATCGCGGAGGCCGGGGGGCAGGATTTCAAAATGTGGTGAGCGTGGCCAGCCGGGCCGGAAGCGGCCAGGGTGATCCCAGGAAACGCTGCACGCATGAACCTCCTCCCCAGCCTTGGACTGGCGGCGGCAACGCTGCTGGTGCCGGTGGCGGTGACGGCGCAGGAACGGGTGCCCGCCAGCCGGGTGCGGGCCATCAACTTCGCCCGCACCTACGCGGTGCGGATCAACGGCGGCCTGGAGGCCTACCGCCCCGCCCAGTGCATGTTCGCCACGGCCGCCAGAAACAATCCCTGCCTGGTGAGCGACGACGACGACGGCGTCGTGTTCCGCTTCCTGGGTGGTCCTCCCGGCTGGGAGTCGAAGGATCTGCCGGCCACGAAGGAGACCGAGATCCGCATCTCCCCCGATGGCAGGTCGCTGGAGGAAGTGATCTACAACGGGCCGCCCCGATGAACTGTGCACGCAAGGCGACGGCTCTTCTGCTGGGCATGGTGCCGCTGCTGACTCCGGTCGCGCTGAAGGCGGAGACGGTGGTGGAGCGGGCGGCACGCACCGGCGCTCTCGAGGCCTATGCCCTCACCGACGCTCCACCCTTCTCCAGCCGCGAGGGCAATGCCTTCGTCGGTCTGGCCCCGGTGGTGCTGGAGCGGATCCGGGACGAGGTGGCCGACTACCTCGGAAAGCCCATCGAGGTGCGGCAGGCGGAGGCCGGTTCGGTGGACGAGGTGATCGAGGGGATCAGCCAGGGCCGGCGCGACGTCGCCTGCGGCGCCGCCTTCAGCTGGACGCGGGAGATGCACCTCGACCACACCCTCCCCTTCTCCCTCTCCGGCATCCGCCTGCTGGCCCCCGCCGGCATCGACGGCACGCCGGATTCGCTGCGGGGGCAGCGGATCGGCGTGGTGAAGGACTCCGCCGCCGCCCTCACCCTGGCGGAGGCGGCGCCGCAGGCCAGCCTGGTGGCCTTCGAAACCCCCCAGCAGGCCCTCGCGGCGCTGCGGGCCGGGAGGGTGCCTCTGCTCGGTGGAGACACCCTCTGGCTCATGGCCACCAGGAAGGGCATCGGCCGGCCCCTCGAGATCGTGCCCACCATCCCCTACAACCGCTTCGCGGTGTCCTGCATCTTTCCCGAAGGCAACGACACCTTCGCCAACCTCGCCGACCTGGCGATCGTGAAGCTGCTGCAGGGCTACGTGGACGGCAAGGAGGCGGATCGCGCCGCCGTGAACCGCTGGGTCGGCCCCGGCAGCGCCGTGGGCCTCAGCGAGGAGGTGATCGCCGCCTACTTCAACACCGTGCTGCTCACCCGCCAGCAGATCTATCTGCCCTGAACCGCCCATGCCCCCCTCTCCCCTCTCGCTGATCACCCTGCTGGCCACCACGGCCGTGCTGGTCCACGGCGGGCCCGCGGCGGCTTCCGCCACGGCTTCGGAGGCGTCCCTGGCCACAGCCTCCCCGACCTCGAACCTCGAGGCCCGCATCGCGGCCATTCGCCAGGGGCCCTGGGGTTCACGGCTCGGGCACGGTTCGCCCGAGGCGGCCGAGGACACCACCCAGGCCCGGGCCTGGGGCAACGGGGGCGGCCGGGCCTGGGGCAACGGCGGCCGTCGCTACTACGGCAGTGGCGGCGCCTGGGGGAACGGCGGCGGCCGGGGCTGGGCCAACGGCGGTCGCCGCTACTACGGCGGTGGCGTCTGGGGCAACGGTGGTGGTGGCGGTTTCATCAACTGGTGAGCGGAGTGCGGCGGTTTCGCTGAGGGAATTCGGGCCGATCGAGCTGCTGGTGGTGCAGGCCACCTCGCTCTGCAACCTCGACTGCTCCTACTGCTACCTGCCGGAACGGCAGCGGCGGCAGGTGTTCGACCTCGACCTGCTGCCCCTGCTGCTGAGGAGGGTGCTGGAGAGCCCCTTCTGCGGCGAGCGGCTGGCGCTGCTCTGGCATGCCGGCGAACCCCTCACCCTTCCCTGCAGCTACTACGACCGCGCCACCGCCCTGATCGAGCAGGCGCTCTCCACCTGGCCGGGGCCGACGCCGCTGATCGAGCAGCACATCCAGACCAACGGCACCACCCTCAACGCCGAGTGGTGCGACTGCATCCGCCGCAACCGTCTGGTGGTGGGGGTGAGCATCGACGGTCCCGCGGACATCCACGACGCCCACCGCCGCTTCCGCAACGGCCTCGGCTCCCACGCCCGCACGATGGCCGGCATCCGCCTGCTGCAGCAGACAGGCATCCCGTTTCACACGATCTCGGTGATCACCGCCGCGGCGATGGAGCAGCCGGAGCGGATGTACCGCTTCTTCCGGGATGCCGGCATCACCGCCGTCGGGTTCAACGTGGAGGAGCAGGAGGGCTGCCATGGCGAATCCTCCATGCGGGGCCTGCGGCGGGAGGCGCAGTACCGCGACTTTCTGCGGCGGTTCTGGCAGCTCAGCGAAGCCGACGGCCATCCGCTGGCCCTGCGGGAATTCGAGGAGCTGATCGATCTGATCGCCTCCGGGGGGCGTCTGCGGGAGAACCAGCTGAACCGGCCCATGGCGATCGTGAACGTGGCCTGGAACGGCGACTTCTCCACCTTCGATCCGGAACTGCTGGGGGTGCGCAGCGACACCTACGGCAGCTTCAGCCTCGGCAACATCCGCAGCGACAGCCTCGAGCAGGTCTGCCACGGCAAACGGTTCCAGCACCTCCTGCGCGACATCCGCGCCGGCATGGCCACCTGCCGGAGCCACTGCGATCTGTACGGCTTCTGCGGCGGCGGCATGGGCAGCAACAAGTTCTGGGAACACGGCAGCCTGGCCAGCGGCGAGACCAGCGCCTGCCGCTTCCGCACCCGCATCCCCATGGAAGTGCTGCTGGAGCGGTTCGAGGCGGCGCCTCCCGCCCGCTGAACACCACGGCAGGCTGCCTAGGCTCTCGCCCCAGTTCCCGCAACGTCTCCGATGACAAGGATCGCCGTGACCGGAGCCTCCGGCCGCACCGGCTGGCGTGTGGTGGACGAGGCGCGGCGCCGCGGCTGGCAGGTCACCCCGATCGTGCGGCCCGGCTCGGAGCTGCCCGGGGCCATCGCCGACACCGAACCGGTGCGGCTCGAACTCGCTGACCAGGAGGCCCTCGCCGGCGCCCTGAAGGGGTGCGACGCCCTGGTGATCGCCACCGGCGCCCGGCCCTCGGTGGATCTGCTCGGACCGCTCAAGGTGGATGCCCTCGCCATCCGCCCCCAGATCGAGGCCTGCCGCGCCGCCGGAGTGAAACGGGTGGTGCTGGTGAGCTCCCTCTGCAGCGGAAGACTCTTCCATCCGCTCAATCTCTTCGGGCTGATCCTGGTGTGGAAGGGGGTGGGGGAGCGCTGGCTGGCGGAGAGCGGCCTGGACTGGACCGTGGTGCGGCCCGGCGGGCTGAAGGAGACCGAGGAGGGGATCGAGGAGCAGGGCATCGTCTACACCGGCCCCGACCAGCAGGAGAGCGACAGCATTCCCCGCCGCCTGGTGGCGCGGGTGTGCCTCGAGGCGATCGAGACGCCCGCCTCGATCGGCCGCATCGTGGAGGTCACCAGCAACCGCGAGGAACCGCAGCGGTCGATGGCGGAATGGCTGGGCACCTCAGCCTGAGGGCGGCGGTGCCAGCTCGTCGAGCAGGTTGCCGATCAGGCGGCGCCAGGCGGGGGTGGCCCCATCCAGCCAGCGGCGGGCATCGGCGCGGATCCGCTCGGCGCCCTGGCTGCCGAGGGCGGAGCGGACAAAGTCAGCGTCGTCGCTGATCCACCGCTCCAGCATCGCCGCGGTGACCTCCGCGTGGAACTGCAGGCCATAGGCCCTCGAACCGATGCGGAAGAACTGCTCGGGGCAGGCCAGGCTCGAGCCGAGCAGGGCCGCTCCCTGCGGCAGCACCACCCGGTCGCCATGCCAGTGGAGCACCAGTTCGCTGCGGGCGAGGCCGGCCAGCACGGGTTCCGCCTCGGTGGTGGCGGTGAAGGTGATGGCGCCGAAGCCCACCTCCCGGTGGGGGCGGGGCGGATCCCCCAGCTCCAGGGGGATGGCGGTGCCGCCGCCGGCGTGGGCCAGCAGCTGGGCCCCCAGGCAGATGCCCAGGCAGGGCAGCCCCAGCTCGAGGCGCCGCTGGAGCAGATCGACGGTGGGGGCCAGCCAGGGGTGGGCGGGATCGTCGAGATCCGCCACCCCCATGGGTCCGCCCAGCACCACCACGACCGCTTCGGCCAGATCGGCCGCCGGCAGCGGCTCGCCGGCCCAGGCCCGGCAGAGCCGCAGCGGCCAGCCACGGTCGGAAGCCGCTGCGGCAAGGAGACCGGGACCCTCCCGCTCGAGGTGCTGGATCACCACCAGTTCGGGCATGGCGACGGGCGGGCAGCGGCGCCTCCCTCCTAGGCCAGAACCGGGTCCGGAGTGAGCATCGTCACCAGATCCTGGGCCTCCCAGGTGACACCATCGGCGAAATGGAACACCTCGATCCCGTGGGTCTCGCTGAGGAACTGGTTCGCGATGGTGATCAGATCCGCCTCACCGTAATGAAGCTGCAGATCATTGCCGAGGCGAACGGCATTCACCTGGTCTGAATCGATGTCCGTGAAGATCACCCCATCACGATCTCCCGGGTTGGACTCCTGGTCGAGCAGGGAATCGATTCCATCTCCTCGGGCGAACGCATAGAGATCGCTGCCCGGGCCACCGTGGAGTTTGTCATTTCCGGGTCCCCCGATGAGGAGGTCATCACCACCGTAGGAATAGAGATGATCGTTCCCTGCTCGTCCCTCCAGCCAGTCATCCGTGACCTGAAGACCCTGGACCACCTCGTTGCCCTCGGTGCCGAAGTTGGTGTCGTCGATGAACGACATCGCCCGCAGGTGCACCCCGAACAGTCCTGTCTCATTGGCGGCACGCGACTCGATCACCGTGCGCAGTTCCTGGGCAGGTTCGCCGAGACGATCGAGAGTCCACCCGATCTTCAGCAGACGCAGGCCGTCGGCGCTTTCGCCATGGAAGCCTCGAAGCACCTCGAGCACATCTCCTCCGGAAGCATTGGCCTGCAGCAGAGGCGGCACCTCCATCTGGGTGATGAACATGGACTCGAGCACATCGACGAGGCGATCAAAGGCCTGGTTCGAGACCGCGAAGACGCGATAGCCGGGCTGGGGATCGGTCCAACCCTCCCGGAACGTGTCCCCCAGCAGCCGCTCGAGGGCGGCGAGGCGGCGGCGCGGCAGGAGGTGGTAGGTGCTGGACTGATCCGTGAAATTCTCCACGCCGGTCCAGTGGAAGATCAGGTCTTCCATCAGCGCGGCGCGCCGGGCACCGTCACCGGCCACCCAGTCCCGCACGAGTCCTTCGAGGATGCCCCCGGGAGCGGCCATCAGCGCCTGGTGGAGACCGGGAACGGTGCCCGATCCCGGCAGATCGGGAAGAGCACGGATCTCCGCGGAGACGGGCACGTCCGCGAGGAAGAGGGAGCGGGCGGGATCGACGGCGAACCAGACGTCCACCATGTCCCGCTGGGTGCCGTCGGTGAGGCGGTAGTGGCCGAGTTGCCGATGCTGGTTGCCCTGCTCATCGATGAGCTGGCTGGAGGTGTAGGCCAGCAGAAGGTCCTCCACCCCCGCTGCCTCGAGCGGCAGCAGTTCATCAGGATTCACCTTGCCATTGCTGTCGAAATCCCGCCACAGGCGCAGATCCTGCCAGGCCGGATCGGTGGCATCGAGGCGCCCGTCGCGATTGCCATCCAGAACCTTCAGCGCCTCGAACCCGTTCGTGGCCTTCGATCCATTCGGGAGGAGGCTCTGCGTGCCGAAGAGTTCACGGCCGCTGTCGATCGATCCGTTGCCGTCGAGATCGATCACCAGCAGTCCGTCGTCAGGCGACACCCAGCCGGTGCGCTCGGCAAAGCCGTTGGCATCGTGATCGAAGTGAATGCCGGCTTCTCCTTCCGCCAGGGTCTCGATGCCGTCGCCATCGAGATCGAGGATGATCGGCGAAGCCATCCCCTCCGCCATCGCGAAGGATTGCTTGAGATCGTCGAGCAGATCCTCATGGAACTGCAGGATCGAGGGCCAGAGGAGCCTGATCAGGTCGTCGGCGAACATCGCGCCGGCGGCACTGGCGCCGATGGTGAGGCCGGCGGCCAGCAGGATGCCCAGGGGACCGGCGGCGATCAGGGGCGCGGCGGCGAGGGCGGCCAGACGCCCCGCCACCATGGCGCCGGTGAATTCCAGCGCCCAGTCGGTGAGGATGGACTGGGCGCCGGCCCGGTCACCCCGATCAAAGGCTTCCTTGGCGTCGCGGGCCGCCAGGGCCAGGCTGAGCACGTCGATGACCCCGCCGAGATGGTCGAGGGCCTGCAGCCCCTTGAGCACCCCCTTCGTGCCGGATCCCTGATCCACCGCGTCGAGCATTTCCGACTGGATCCGGCGGAGTTGCTCCAGACCTTCGGCATGGGAAGGCAACCGGTCTGCCGGAATGAAGTCGGCCAGGGCCCGGGACGGGAGACCGTCATCGATCGCCCCGGCGTTCCCATCAGCGAGATCACCCAGGAAGGTGCGTGCATCCAGCAGATAGGTGCCGTCCTGGGCGACGCGGGGCCGTCCTGTCTCATCCACCGCAATGCGGATCTCGCTGGCCTTCACCTCCGACTGCGCCCGGATCGCCTCGAACGCCGCCTGCACTCCGAGCGGTTCGAGGGCCGTGCGGGGAATTCCGTCAATGGAGGTGATCTTGCGGTTCTCCAGCAGCCGTGGCAACTCCGTCTGGGCGAAGACCCGCTGCGGATCGGCGCCGCCGGTGAGGGTGACGACGGGCCCCACCGTCTTCTCCACAAACCTCGCCGAGACGATGTCCCAGGCCCCGTTCGGCACCCGAACCCCATCCACGATTTCGCCGTAGAGGAATTGATTCGCCTTTGTTCCGTATTTATTTGGATCATCTCCGAAAACTTGTTTCAGAGAGTCCAAAAGAGAAAGGTTGGCCTGTCCATACCTGTCACTTATATCCAAGAATCTTGCCGCCTCTGACCTATCCAAAAGTCGAACTTCAGGATCGGCCGAAGCGATAGATCTTGCAAGCTCACCTGCGACAATCTTTTCGCCAGAAAGAGAAGACAGACTTCCGTACATGCCGCTATACAGAAGCGTCACTGAGCCAGGCGATGAAACATCCAGCTTTTCTATGATTTTCCT
>CAZVPB010000084.1:0-9564 GCA_964628165.1 uncultured Cyanobium sp. | reverse complement strand
ATTGGCCCGGTAGTCGCAGAGACTGTCCTGCCAGAGACCGAAACCGGCGTTGTTGTAGGCGCTGATGCAGTGGAACAGGGAAGCCCAGAGCCTCTCTCCGGGGTTCTGGATGTCGGTGAATCCGAAGCCGTAGAGAAGGACCGTGCCGAGGCCGATGAGCACCACCGCCACGATCAGGATCTTGTGGAAGGTGGGTCCGATGCCGCCCACCCCGAATTCATCGAGGGAGCGTCCCTTGTCGAGGCGATGGCGCAGTCCGGAGCGCCCCTGTACGAAGCCCTGCAGGAAGGTGGTGATGGCCATCAGCCCGAGACCGCCGGTGAGGATCAGGCCCGCCAGAAACAGCTGGCCGAGGGGGGTGAGATCCCGGCCGATGTCGATCACCGAAAGGCCCGTCACGGTGATCGCCGAGGTGACCGTGAAGAGGGCCTCCCAAAGCCCCACCCGTTCGGTGGAGCAGAGAGGGGTGGCCATCACCAGGGTGCCGAAGGCGATCACCAGTAGACCGGTCACCACCGTGAACTGGGGGACCGTCAGCTGGTGCCACCAGCCGCGGGGCTGAAGCCCCGCGGGGCGGAGGTTTCTCACTTATTGGGCTGGGGGGTCATGCGCAGGTAGGGCTTGATCTCGGTGACCCCTTTCGGGAAGCGGGTGCGGGCTTCGTCGGTGGGGATCGAGGGCACCACCACGCAGTCGTCGCCATCCTGCCAGTTCACCGGTGTGGCCACCTGATGGTGGTCGGTGAGCTGCAGGGAATCGATCACCCGCAGGATCTCAGCGAAGTTGCGGCCGGTGCTGGCGGGATAGGTGATCTGCAGGCGAAGTTTCTTGCTGGGATCGATGATGAAGACCGATCGTACCGTCAGGGTGTTGTTCGCATTCGGGTGGATCATGCCGTAAAGGTCGCTCACCCTGCGATCGGCGTCGGCGAGGATCGGATAGTCCACCGCCGTTTTCTGGGTCTCGTTGATGTCTCCGATCCAGCCCTTGTGGCTCTCCACGGGATCCACGCTGAGGGCGATGGTCTTCACGTTCCGCTTCTCCCATTCGGGCCTCAGGCGGGCCACCTCGCCCAGCTCCGTCGTGCACACGGGTGTGTAATCGGCGGGATGGGAGAACAGAACCACCCAGCTGTCGCCAGCGAAGTCATAGAAGTTGATCGATCCCAGCTGGGATTCCTGGGTGAAGTCGGGAACGGTGTCTCCGAGTTGCAGAGCCATGGTCGGCGAATCGGGCAAAGGGAGATGTTGGCATGCCCGCCATTCCGCCAGCTGGCGGCGCAGGCCGGCCAGCCCCAGCCCGGCGGTGGCCGAGACGAACCGGATGGCGGGCTCCAGGGCCCTGGCCCTCTCCAGTTCGGAGGCGGGACAGCGGTCGATCTGATTGCCGACCACCAGGCGGGGCACCCCCGAGCCGAGCCGGTCGAGAAGGCGGTGCACGGTCGCCAGCTGCTCGGGCCAGGCCGGATCGGAGAGGTCGACCACGACGAGGAGTGCATCGGCCTCGAGGGCCTCCTCGATCGTGGAGCGGAACGCCTCGATCAGCTGGGGCGGCAGGTCGCGGATGAAGCCCACCGTGTCGGTGAGGAGGGTCTCCTGCGTCCGCCCTTCCGCCGGCCGGCCCAGCTCGATGCGGCGGGTGGTGGGGTCGAGGGTGGAGAAGGGCCGGTCGGCGGCCAGGACTCCCTCGCCGCCGGCGGCGCCGGTGAGGGCATTGAGCAGGGAGCTCTTGCCGGCGTTGGTGTACCCCACCAGCGCGAGCCGCCGCAGACCGCTGCGGCGATTCCGCAGCCGGGCGCGGTGGGCTCCAAGGCGTTCCACGTCCCGCTGCAGGCGCTGCAGCCTGCGGGCGATGGCGCGGCGGTCCTTCTCCAGCTGGGTCTCCCCCGGGCCGCGGGTGCCGATGCCGCCCCCCTGGCGGGACAGGCTCCTGCCGCGGCCGCTGAGCCGCGGCAGGCGGTAGCGCAGCTGGGCCAGCTCCACCTGGAGCCTTCCCGCCGCGCTGCCGGCCCGCTGGGCAAAGATGTCGAGGATCAGTTCGCTGCGGTCGCAGACCGGCAGATCGAGCACCTGCTCGAGCCGGCGGGCCTGTCCCGGGGTGAGTTCCCGGTCGGTCACCACCAGCGAGGCCTTCCTGCGTCGGGCCAGCAGGGCCGCTTCCCGCAGCTTCCCCTCGCCCCAGAAAGGCTCGTGCCGTCCTTCGGCGCGGCGCTGCTCCACCACCCCGACGGCACGGGCCCCGGCACTTCGCACCAGGCCCTCCAGTTCGGCGAGGCGGCGGCGGGCTTCGCCCCGGTCGCTGCCGCTCAGCGTCAGCAGGACCACCGGATCCGCCGTGGCCCGGGCATCGCCGGACACCGCCGGGCTGTGCGGCGGCCGCGGCTCCCCCCCTGCCCTTCCGGGATGCTCGGGGTCAAGACCGCAGATCCGGTCGAGGGACGCCTCCTCGAGGCACTCCCAGGCGCGGTCCCCGCCCTCGGCGGGGAGCCACAGAGCCGCGGGCCACACACCGCCTGGGCCGGGCTCGCAGCCATAGAGCAGCCAGAAAGCGGGATCCAGGCCGAGACCCACCACGTCCTCGCCCGGTTGTGGCTGCAGCCGGGAGGGGCGGCCGGCGCGGCCGCGGCAGCTGAGCAGGCGCAGGGAGCGGGCCCGCCTCCGCTGCGCTCCCGGCAACCGTTCCAGCAGCGCCTTCGCGTCGGTGAGTTCCCCCAGCCACAGCAGGCGCGGCACGCCGCGGTTGCCGACCACCAGGGTGATGGGCAGATCCAGTTCGCGGCACTCCCTGCCCAGCCGCTGCAGACAGAAGGGATCGGCGGCAGCCCCGGCAGGGTGGCGCTGGTGGCAGAGGGTCTCCAGGCGACGGCGTTGCGCGGGACGCAGTCCGCCGGTGCGCCCTGCCAGGACCGCCTGTCTCAAGACCGCCGCAGCAGGATGGGCCTCAGACCGGCGGCCCGGGCCCCCTCCACATCCTCGGAGCTGTCGCCGACGTGCCAGGCCTCCCGCGGCGGAACGCCCAGCTTCTCGAGCGCCAGCCGGAAGGGCTCCGGGGAGGGCTTCGCCGCGCCGGCCTGGCTCGACACGACCACCGCCTCGAGCCACCGGTTCAGACCGAGCCCCTCGAGCAGACCGTGGAGGCGGCTGTCGAAGTTGCTGACCACCGCCATCCGGATTCCCCGGCCGTGCCACCGCTCCATCGATTCCGCCACGTCGTCGTGCACGAACCACAGCGACGGGTCGGCGAATTCCTCGAACAGTTCACGCCGCAGGGCGGTGGGCGCTTCCCCGGCTCCTGCGGCCTGGAGCACCGCCTCGATGCGGTCTCCCCACCACCGCAGCTCCGCTTCCGCCAGCTCCTCCCCGCTGAGGTGGGGGAAGGCGAGGGGCGGCGCGCTGCGGTAGGTGCCTGGGAAGAGCCGGTCGATCGCGGCGGCCTCCACCTCGATGCCGTGGCGCTCAGCGGCGGCCGCGTAGGTCTGCCCCAGAGGTCGCCGCAGACCGATCAGAGTTCCCATGGCGTCGAGCAGCAGGGCCCGGGGACGCGGCAGGGGCGTGGCGCCGCTCATCGGAGCAGTTCCGCGAGCCATCCCATCGCCACCCGCCAGCGGAGAGACCGCCCCGGCAGCCGGGAGAGGTAGGCCAGGCGGCGGGCCTGGAAGGCGGCGGGGCCAGCCAGGGTGAGACCGAGGGCGGTGATGGCCGCCTCCCCCTCGCCGAGGCTCAGCATCTCGCCGCGGTCGACGGCGTCGAAGGCCTCCAGCGGTTCTGCCGCCAGGGAACGGAGCAGGTTCGCGGCCAGCACCGGAGCCTGCTGGAAGGCCACCTGGGCGGTGGGGGCCGGGCCCGCCTCGCCGGTGGACGCCAGATCGCCGGCGACGAACACCGTCTCGCTTCCCTTCAGGCGCAGATCGGCCTCGCACACCAGACGGCCCCGCCTGTCCCGTTCGGGTGCGGGGCTGATCGCCGGCGGCAGGAAGGCCAGTCCGGCGGTCCAGATCGCCGCGTTCACCGGCAGGGGCTCGGCTGCGGCCGCGCCGCCCGCCTCGGTGGGGGCGAGCAGCAGCCGGTCGGCCTCCACCCGGCTCACCCGCGTGCCGGTGCGCAGCCGCACATCCCGCCGTTGCAGGGCCAGCACCGCCTGTTCACGGTTGAAGGCGGGGGAGCGGGGCAGCGCCAGCGGTCCCTGTTCGATCAGTTCGACCACGGCGCAGCCGGCCGCCAGATCGGCGAGCTTGCAGGCCAGTTCCACCCCGGTCGGTCCTGCCCCGACCACAGCCAGCCGCTGAAGGGGTCGGCCGCTGCGCCGCAGCTGCTCCAGCTGCTCCTGGAGCCGGTCCACGTCCTCGAGGCTGCGGAAGCCGAGGCAGTGCTCCTCCGCCCCCGGCACGCCGAAGGTGTCCTGGCTGGCGCCGGTGGCGACCACGAGCCGGCTGAAGGGAAGGCGGCGTCCCGCGGCGGTGGTCACCAGCCGCTCCCGCCCGTCGATGCCCGTGACGCGGTCCCGCAGCCAGGCCACTCCCGTCCCGGCCAGCAGCGTGTCGTAGCGCGGAGCGATCTCCCAGCGGCGCATCTCGCCGCTGAGCAACTCGTAGAGCAGCGGCAGGAACAGAAACTGCTCGCGCGGTTCGATGAGCAGCACCGGCGGATGGTGCGGGCGCTCGGCCAGGGCGAGGGCCGTGTACAGGCCGCCGAACCCCCCTCCGACCACCACAATGGGCTGGCGGGGATCGCCCGGCGTCTCCTCCGCGGCGGCAGCAGGCGGCTGTTCCGCATTCATGGCAGAACCCTACCCATCGTCCTGCCCGGGGTGATGATGTGTCGATGGAGACGCTCTCGGCCTCGGCGCAGTCCCGACCCAGCGGCGAGGCCTCCCTGCCTCGTGATCGCCACGGTCGCCCGCTCGATCTGGAGCGGGCCCGGGCCGAGCTGTCGCCGCTCTCGGCTGCCGAGCGGCTGCGGTGGGGCCTCGACACCTTCGGCTCCGGTCTGGCCCTCACCACCAGCTTCGGGATCCAGTCGGCCGTGCTCCTGCACATGGTGAGCGAGCTGGGACGGCAGCTTCCCGGTCCCGGGATTCCGGTGATCTGGGTGGACACCGGCTACCTCCCTCCCGAGACCTACCGCTACGCCGAACAGCTCTGCCGCCTGCTGCCCATCCGTCTCCACGTCGCCCAGGCGGACATGAGCCCGGCCCGCATGGAGGCCCTCCACGGGCGCTTGTGGGAAACCGGGGCCGTGGAGGACCTCCAGCGCTACAACCAGCTCCGCAAGGTCGAGCCCCTGGACCGCGCCCTGGCGCTGCTCGGGGTGCACTGCTGGGCCAGCGGGGTCCGGGGGGGGCAGACCGACCACCGTCGGACCATGCATCCGATCGATGCGGTGCGGGGTACCTGGTCGCTCCGGCCGCTGCTCTCCTGGACTCCCCGGGATGTCTACCGCTACATGGAGGATCACGACCTGCCCCAGCATCCCCTCTTCGACCAGGGCTATTCCACCGTGGGCGACTGGCACAGCAGTGCTCCCGACGGCGCCGGTGTCTCCGGCCGCGCCACCCGCTTCGGCGGCCTCAAGCAGGAATGCGGCATCCACCTGCCGGGAATGATGGGGGAAGGCATCTGAGCGTTCGCCGCGAGCTGTCCCGCTGGCTCCTGGTGGGAAGCAGCCGCTGGCATCTGGCCGAGGGGGACGCCGGCCGGGTTCAGTTCCGTGATGGCCAGGCCGAGGGGCTCACGCTGCCGTCACCGCCGGTGGCATGGGCCGCCGTGGGAGCGGTGCCGCCGGAGCGCCCCCTGCCGCCCGAGCGCCGTGTGCGGCTCGACCAGGTGCCCCTGCACGGCACACCGCCATGGCTGGGAATCGATCGGGCGCTGGCGGGATGGGAAGCCTGGAGGCAGGCCCGCCGGCCGGTGCTGGTGGCCGATGCCGGCACCGTCCTGAGCCTCACCCTGGTCGATGGGGAAGGCCGGTTCAGGGGGGGGCGCCTGCTGCCGGGGGTGGCCCTGCAGCTGCGGTCGATGGCCCAGGCCACCCGGTCGCTGCCCCTGCTGGTTCCCCCCTGGCCGGAGCCGGGACTCTTCGGGGCGGCACCCCCCTGGCCGGCTCCGACCGACGCGGCGATGCGGAAGGGGGTGGGAGCCGGAGTGGCCGCGGCGATCGAGGATGGCCTCAGTGCCGCGGAAGCCGCGCTGCCCGGCACCTGTCTGGTGCTGACCGGCGGGGACGGGGAGCTTCTTCAGCCGATCCTGGCGGGAAACCCGCGGATGGGTTCCCGCCGCTGGCAGCTGCGACCCCGGCTCTGTCTGGAGGCGCTGATGCGGCTGCGGCCGGCGGCGGAGGGCAGCGGGGTCAGCCGATCCCCAGGTCGCTGAGGATCTGGTCGGCCATCGCGTCGGCCTTCACCTTCAGATACACCTTCTCGAGGCGTCCCTCCGGATCCACCACGAAGGTGTGGCGCATCATGCCCATGTACTCCCTGCCCATGAACTTCTTCAGCCCGTAGCTCCCATAGGCGGTCGCCACCGGACAGGGCTCGGCATCGGTGAGAAGGGTGAAGGGGAGGGAGTACTTGTCGATGAACTTGCCGTGGCTGGCGGCGCCGTCCTTGCTGATGCCCAGCACCCGGATGCCGTTCTTCTCGAAGGCGTCCCAGCGGTCCCGGAAGTTGCAGGCTTCCTTGGTGCAGCCAGGGGTGTCGTCCTTCGGATAGAAATAGATCACCACCCGCTGACCTTTCAGATCCGAGAGGCGCACGGGGGTTCCGTTCGCGTCCGGCAGGGTGAAGTCGGGGGCGGGGTCGCCGATCTCGAGCGCCATGGGGCTGTTCCAGGTGGGGAAGAGCGGGGCGTGAGCCTAGGGGAACGGCCGTGGACCCGCCTCCTCCCCGCGGGCAACGCTGAATCGCTTCGGGTGTGCGGCATGAACAACTGGCGCGAAGTCGTTTTCAATCCGAACCCCCGTGGCTAGGTTTCAAGGTGAAGTCATTTCGTCTTCCCGTGCTCAAGCGTCTGCTCGCCGGTCTCTTTGTGGGAACGGCCTTCTGTGCCGTCGGCCAGCCGGCTTCGGCCGCTGTCGACAACGATCTGCCCATCCGCTGGAACACCGGCGGTGCCGTCTGGTCCACCAGCCAGGAAGCGGTCGACACCTTCCTCGAAACCGGGGAGGTCACCGATCGTGGTCTCATGGGTGGTCTCAATCAATCCGGTTGGACCGCCGAAGAGGTCCGCACCGGCATGACCAAGTCCTATGACGTGGATCTGGTCGGGGTTTCCAAGTTCCTGTATTCCGATGAGGGGGTGACGTTCCTCAAGAACGCCACCAACAGCTACTTCCCCTACCACACGATGAACACCTACGCCGTCCAGGCGCTGCGTTCGGCGATCATCGCCGACGCCGCCGACGGCTCCATCTCCTCGGCCGGCATCATGGCCGCCCTGCCGGTCGATTTCCGTCTGGCGGACACCTGCGGCACCTACACCGGCGCCCAGAACATCTGCGCCGAGGGCCGCTGCCAGGAAGGGACCGCCCAGTGCACCTCCCTGTTCTCCTGGTACGTGTTCCTTCCCGCCTGCATCCAGGCCAACCAGATCGTGGCTGCCGAGCCCGCTCCGCGTCCCGCTCCGGCTCCCGCTCCCGTCTTCGAAGAGCCCATCCGCGGCCTCTGGTGAGGTCCGTCTCCCTTCCGGAGATTCGCCTCAAACGCCCCGGCTTTGCCGGGGCTTTTTTTTGAGCGTTTGCCGCTCCGCCCGCACCAGCGTGTGCTCCACCGGCTGGGGAAGGCGCACGCCGACATTGCCCTGGAACCTCTGGATGAGCCGCTCCAGCGCGGGGGGCTCGAGGTGTTGCTCGAGGCGGCGCCGGTAGTCCGCCCCGGGGGCGAACCACCGCTGGATCAGGGCCTCCCGCAGCGGCAGCTCCAGCCGTTCCTCCCAGCTGCTGCTCCTCACCTGCCACCCCTGGCGGCTCAGACCGTCCAGAAGATCGGCCACCTCCGCCCCGGAAGGCTGCCGCCAGCTCTCCTCCAGGGAAAGGATCCGCTCCAGCTCCTCGCTGTCTCCTCCCCGCTGCGGAATCGCCTGCAGCAGACTGGCGCAAGGGGAGAGCAGCGGCCTGCTGATCAGCCAGCGCAGCCCGGCCCGCGGGGCCGCCAGGGCGGTGAGGGGGGCGAGCCACTCCGCCCTCGCCTCGGGAAGAAGAGCCGGGAAGGGCTGCCGGGCGGCCAGCCATTCGTATCGCCACCCGGCCTCGAGCACGGCGGCGAGCCCGGCGGGCTGCTCCGGATCCACCGTCAGGATCCTGGGACGGCGCAGGGAATCGAGCACCTCCAGCTGTCCCCGCAACCTCTCCTCCACCAGGGGGTCGGAGACGGCGATCACCACCTCCCCCTCGGCGGCGGCCTCGAGCGGGTCCAGGGCCCAAAGCAGGGAGCGGCCATCGAGCACGAGCACCCGGTCGAGGCGGCCGATCACGGCGTCCTGCCAGAAGCGCCGGCGCAGTCCGTCGAGCCGCTCCCCTTCGGCGGCGGCCTGCCGCTGCAGCCAGCGCTCCAGGGCTGGATCCCGGGGGCCGCCGCTCAGCAGGTCCGGCTGATCGGCGGCGGTCTCGGCCGCCGCCGCCAGCTGGGCCGCCCGTCGCTGCTGCAGCCGCGTTCGCAGACTCCCCTCCCAGCCGATCGCCCCCGGCTGCCAGAACACTTCCCCCTGCAGGGCTGTCGGCAGATACTGCTGGGCCACCCAGTGCTCGGCATAGGCATGGGGATAGCGGTACCCCACGCCGTCACCGAAGGCGGCACCGTCGCGGTGGGCATCACGCAGGTGGGAGGGCACCTGCTGCCGGTTCGCTTCGCGGACGGTCTTCAGGGCGTCGAAGAAGCCGAGGGCGCTGTTGCTCTTCTCGGTGCCGGCCAGATACAGGGCCGCCTCCGCCAGGGCATACAGGCCCTCGGGCATGCCCACCCGCTCGAAGGCGGCCGCACAGGCCTCCACCACCACGATCGCCTGGGGATCGGCCAGGCCCACGTCCTCGCCGGCGCTGATCAGCATCCGCCGGAAGAGGAAGCGGGGGTTCTCCCCCGCCTCCACCATGCGGGCGAGCCAGAACAGGGCCGCGTCCGGATCGGAGCCCCGCAACGACTTGATGAAGGCGCTGATGGTGTCGAAGTGGGCGTCTCCCTGCTTGTCGTAGAGGACGGCCCGCTGCTGGATGGAGTCCTCCGCGATGGCGAGATCGATGCGGATCGTGGCGTCCGGGCCGGGCTCGGTTGTCTCCACCGCCAGCTCCAGGGCATTGAGCAGGCTGCGGGCGTCGCCACCGGCCACGTCCACCAGATGGGCAGCCGCGGCGGGTTCGATCGCAACGGCCCGGTCCCCGTAGCCCCGTTCCCGGTCCGCCAGGGCCCTCTCCAGCAGCTGCCGCAGATCAGCGGGTTCGAGGGGCTGCAGGCGGAACAGCCGCGAGCGGCTGACCAGGGCCTTGTTCACCTCGAAGTAGGGATTCTCGGTGGTGGCGCCGATTAGGGTGAGGGTGCCGTTCTCCACCCAGGGGAGCAGGGCGTCCTGCTGGGCGGTGT
>CAZVPB010000083.1:0-9640 GCA_964628165.1 uncultured Cyanobium sp. | reverse complement strand
GGCACGGGCCTCCGGGCCGCCGCAGCGGCCATGGGTTCGCTCACTGCTTCGCCGCCCTCCCCCTCCCCCTCGGCGCGGCGCCGGTGCTGCAACCGGGCCCGCAGCTGCAGGGCCTCCTCCAGGAGGGTCACCACCGGGCCGGCCATGCCGAGCAGCAGGGCCTCATCGACCGAACTGAGCAGCTTCAGCAGCAGCTCGAAGCCGCCGGGGCCGAGCAGCCGGTCGAGGCTGCGGCGCAGGTTGGGGAGGGTCTCGAGGGCCCGCAGCACCGCCGCCAGGTTGATGCCCAGCCGGGTGCCGGCCGGGGTGCCGCGCAGGCCCAGGCCCGCTCCCACACCCACCAGCTCGGCGGCGATCTCCACCACCGACCGCAGGATCGGCTCCAGGTCGTCTGCGGCGGCATCGTCGGCCAGCTCCGCCAGCCGCCGTCGCAGCGCGGCCAGCCGCTGGCGCAGGTCCGCGGGGGCGTCGGCGGCGAAACCCGCCTCCGGCGCCGGTCCCGCCGTCATGGCCGGGCTGCCTCTCCCGCCGCGGCCGGCCCGGCGCGCTGCAGATGGCCCGCCACCCATGTCTGTGGATCGGTGCCCGCCGGCAGGCGCTCCAGCAGCTGCCTGCTGCCGAGCAGCCGGTCCACCGAATCGCCCAGCCGTGTCACCGAACGGCTTTCGGGCAGGTGCCGCCGCAGCTCCCGGTGCAGGCTCCAGAAGTACCAGAGCAGGCCGTCGAAACCCCGCTTGAACAACCGGTCCCACCGCTCCGGATCGAGGCCGGCATCGAGCAGCCGGTCGCGGCAGTTGTGGGCCTTGTCGGCGGCGGTGACCAGCAGGGAATCCTGGGGCAGATGCTGGAGAGTGGCGATGAACCGCTGCTTGCGCTCGAGCCAGGGGGCGCGCTGCTCCGGCGGCGGCACCTTGCCCGGATCGGTGCAGTCGCGCACGATGTCGGCCACCCGCCCGCCGAACCGGTCGGCGATGGAGGCGTGGCTCTGGCCCGCGTCCTCGATGGCGTCGTGCAGCAGGCCGGCGATGGCCTGGTCCTCGTCGCCGGCGTCCTCCCACACCATGGCGCTGACGCTGAGCAGGTGGGAGAGGAAGGGCACCGGCTTGCCCCGGCGCCGCTGATGGCGGTGCAGCTTCTCCGCCCAGCCGAGCGCCTCCACGTAGCGGGGCGAGGTGGTCATGGCAGCTGGGTGAGCAGCACCGCCAGCGACCGGCCTACCACCCGGTAGCGGGGGGTGGTCACCGGGACGCCCTCGTCCCAGCCGCCGGCGATGTCGTGGGGGGGCTCGAGGGCGGTGTCGATCCAGCGGCGCCAGTGGCTGCCGGGGCCAACGGCGGCGGGGAGCTCGAACTCCAGCGCCTCCCACCAGGCATTGGCCATGAAGTGGAGGCGGAAGCCCGCCTCCTCACCGGTCACGGTGAGGGCGAAGGAGCGGGAGTCGTGGCCCCAGTCGGGCTGGTGGAGCGTCACGCCGTGCCACTCGATCCGCCTCTGACGGAGCAGGTCGTTGAGGGTCGGCAGGTCGTGGTCGGCGCTGCTGCTGTCGCGGTGCACGCGGTGGGCGATGAGCTGCTTCACGAAGCGGTGCAGGCCGGCGTGGCGCCGGCACAGGTCCCAGTCGAACCAGGTGGTCTCGTTGTCCTGACAGTAGGGGTTGTTGTTGCCCTGCTGACTTCTGCCCACCTCGTCGCCCATGGAGAGCATCGGGGTGCCGATGGAGAGCAGCAGGAAGGCGAGGAAGTTGCGCATCTGACGGCGGCGCAGCGCCAGCACCGCCGGGTCGTCGCTGGGGCCCTCCACGCCGCAGTTCCAGCTGGCGTTGTCGTCGGCGCCGTCGCGGTTGCCCTCGCCGTTGGCTTCGTTGTGCTTCTCGTTGTAGGCCACCAGGTCGGCGAGGGTGAAGCCGTCGTGGCAGGTGATGAAGTTCACGCTCTGCTCCGCCTCCCGCTCCTCGTGGCCGTAGATGTCGGGGCTGCCGAGGGCCCGCAGGGCGGCCCGCGGCACCATGCCGGCATCGCTCTTGAGGAAGCGCCGCACGTCGTCGCGGAAGCGGCCGTTCCATTCCTGCCAGCTGTCGCCGATGAAGCTGCCCACCTGATACAGGCCGGCGGCGTCCCAGGCCTCGGCGATCAGCTTGGTGCCGGCCAGCAGCGGATCGGTCTCGATGTCCCACAGCAGCGGCGGCAGCGGCATCGGATGCCCCTCCGGATCGCGGGCGAGCACCGAGGCCAGGTCGAAGCGGAAGCCGTCCACGTGCATGTGCTGCACCCAGTGGCGCAGGCTGTGGCGCACCAGCCGCCGCACGACCGGATGGTTGGCGTTGAGGGTGTTGCCGGTGCCGCTGTAGTTCACGTAGCGGGAACGGTCGGCCCCGAGCAGGTAGTAGGCCTCGTTGGCGAGGCCGCGGAAGCAGAAGCTGGGGCCGTGTTCGTCGCCCTCGGCGGTGTGGTTGAACACCACGTCGAGGATCACCTCGAGGCCGGCGCGGTGCAGCGCCTTCACCAGGTCGCGGAACTCGTCGAGGGGGGCGAGCCGGCCGGTGCGGCTGCTGTAGCCGGGGTGGGGGGCGAACAGCGAGATGGGCGCGTAGCCCCAGTAGTTCGTGCGGCCCGGCGGCGCGTCGAGGGGATCGAAGGCGAACACCGGCAGCAGTTCCACCGCCGTGACCCCCAGATCCCTGAGGTAGGGGATCTTCTCGATCAGCCCGGCGTAGGTGCCGGCCCGCTCCGCCGCCACGCCGGAACTCGGATGGCGGGTGAAGCCCCGCACGTGCAGCTCGTAGATCACCGTCTCGCGCCGCGGCCGCCGCAGCGGCCGGTCCCCCTCCCAGTCGTAGGCGGAGGGGTCCACCACCACGCTCTTCATCGCGCCGGCGAAGTCCTCGCCGCCGCTGGAGCGCCCCTGCCGCCGCCGGTACCCGGGCGGCGTCACCACCGCCAGGCCGTAGGGATCGAGCAGCAGGTTGCGGGCATCGAAGCGGAGGCCCCGGGCCGGATCCCAGGGGCCGTGCACCCGGTAGCCGTAGATCTGGCCCGCTCCGATCCCCTCCAGGTGGGCGTGCCAGTAGTGGTAGGTGCGGTGCCGTCGCGGGTCGAGGTCGAAGCTGGCGCTGGGCGCCGCGGCCTCCTCCCGGTCGAAGAGCAGCAGCTCCACCCGGGTGGCGTGCTTGGCGTACACGCAGAAATTCACCCCCGTGGCGGTGACCTCGGATCCCAGATGGGCGGTGCTGCCGCGGCTGAGGCCTCTGGCTGAAGTCATCACACCACGATCACCCGGTCGCGGCCCTCCTGCTTGGCCCGGTAGAGGGCGCGGTCGGCGCGGCTGAGCAGGGACTCCGCGTCGTCGTCGGCCAGGAAGGCGGTGACGCCGAGGCTCACGGTGACCCGCAGGGCGGTGTGCTCGTGCTCGATCCAGAGGTCGGCGATCGAGGAGCGCAGCAGTTCGGCCACGTTGCGGGCATCGTCCCGCGGGCACGAGGTGAGCAGCAGGGTGAATTCCTCGCCGCCGCTGCGGCAGAAGCAGTCACCGCTTCTGAGCCGGCTCCGCACCAGATGGGAGACCCCCCGCAGCACGGCGTCCCCGGTGGGATGGCCGTAGGTGTCGTTGACGGCCTTGAAGTGATCGATGTCGAAGCAGATGCAGGCGAGGTCGTCGCCGCTTGCCCGGCAGCGGCGGATCTCCTCCTCGAGGCGGCGGTACAGCTCGCGGCGGTTGAAGCAGCCGGTGAGGGTGTCGGTGCTGCTGAGCCGCTCCAGTTCCCGCTGGGAGGCCGCCAGTTCGCGGTTGCTCCGCTGGAGGGCCCGGGCCAGGTTGTTGGCGCGCAGGATGCGCCCGTTGAGGAGCCGCACCATCACGTTCAGCTCCCGCAGCCGGGAGGGGGCCAGCCGCGGCATCGCCTCGTCGAGGGCGGGGGGATGTCCCTGCATGGGAGCGAGCACGGCCCGGAACTGGCGCGCCAGCACCGCACCGGTCGCGTCGCTGAGGAACGCCCCCACCAGCACGACGCCGGCCAGAAGACCCACGCTCCAGAAAGCCTCCTGCCTCAGCCACACCACCATGTCGCCGGCCGGTTGCACGAGGGTGAGCCGGTTCAGGCCGAGCCGCCAGTAGCCCAGCATGCGCTTTTCCTGCAGGGGCATCGCACGCTTCGGCAGCAGCAGACTCAGACGGCCGGCGCCGCCGGGCTGCGGCGCTGCAGGCCGGTAGTCGTGCTCCAGCTCGTCGAAGAGATTCGGATCCGAGAAGAACCCTCCCCGGTTCTCCCCCACCCCGCTGAAGGCGAAGGCAACCCGCTGGCTGAGCAGGAGATCGGCGGTGCTCTGCAGACGGCTCCGGGGGGTGTCGATCAGCATCTGCGCGATGACATCCATGCCTTCCTCCACTCCCCTCTGGGCGCTCACCTGCAGCTGGCGGGAGAAGAGGTGGGTGATCAGAAGGCTCGGCAGCAGGATGGCGAGCAGCAGGGAGGCCGAACACAATCCCCGCAGGGAGACGGGGGCCTCCTTCTCACTGCGCCAGCCGCTCGCCCTGATGAGCAGATAGAGCATGAACCCCAGCAGCACATTGATGACGCCATTCACGGAGACGGTGATGGCTTCCACCAGCAGGCTGCTGGCATTCAGTTGCATCACCACGCCATAGAGCAGCAGGATCATGGGCACCCCCAGGATGGCCCAGAAGCCGATATCCACCAGCACGATCCTGCCGTTCTCCCTGTCATCGCTCACTCCGGCGGGAGAATGGAGAATCGTGTACAGCCAGACCAGTTCGGCGGTGACCACCGGAATCAGCCAGGGATGCCCGAGGGTTCGGATGGTGACGAGGGACGCGGTGAATCCGACCACAATCCCCCAGCGCCCGGTCATCAGAAGGGCCAGAACGGCGAAGCCAGAACCCAGGAGAAACTGGCTGCCATAGAACACCTCCACCGGCAGCAGGTTGGCCGCGGTCGCTGCAGCAAGGGCCAGGAAGATCAGTCCGGGAAACTCAGGCCTCCCGAGGGAGAACTTGGGGGGAAAGGGGAGGCGGAAGAGCAAGCTGCGGCGGGCAACCACGGCAGTCTTTCAGACCGGCGCGGCCGTCTGGGCGGGAAGGACCGACCCCCGGGCGAGCAGATCCGCGAAGTGCTCGGCGCTCACCGGCCGGCTGAAGTAATACCCCTGAAAGTTTCTGCAGCCGTGGGCCACCAGGAACTCCACCTCCTCGGCCCGCTCCACCCCTTCGGCCAGGGTCGACATCCCCATGCCATCCGCCATGGTGACCGTGGCCTGAATGATCTTCTGCAGGGCGGGGTTGGTGTCCACATTCTTCACGAAGCAGCGATCGATCTTGAGCTTCGTGATCGGCAGATTGTGGAGCATGCTCAAGGACGAATATCCGGTGCCGAAGTCGTCCACCGCGATGCTGATCCCCATGGCGGCGAGTTCACGAATCTGGGGTTCGGCGTGACCGCCGGGCAGCAGGCAGGACTCGGTGATCTCCAGCTCGAGAGCGGCTGGGGCAAGCTCATTCTGCTCCAGGCATTCCCGCACGATGGCGGGAAGTTTCGCCTCCGCATCCAGGAATTGCTGGCTGGAGACATTCACCGCGATCTTCGGCACATGGAGGCCTGAGCGCCGCCAGTCGGCGATCTGGCGACAGGTCTGCCGCAGCATCCAGATCCCGAGGGGCAGGATCAGCCCGGTGGCCTCGGCGTGGGGGATGAGTTCGGCGGGATTCACCTCACCGAGGGATTCGCTGCGCCAGCGCACCAGGGCCTCGCAGCCGAGCAGGCGCCCCTCGGGGTCGACCTGGGGCTGGTAGAGGACATACAGCTCTTTCTCCTGATCCAGAGCCATCTGAAGCCTCGTCTCCAGTTCCAGGCGGCGGCGGCTGGCCTCCGTCATGGAGGAGGAGTAGAAGCGGATCGAACCCGGTCCGGCATCCTTCGCGGTGCTGTGGGCCGTCGCGGCGTAGCGCAGCAGATCCTGGGCGTTGCCTCCCTGGGAGGGATAGAGGCTCACGCCGGCGCAGCCGCTGAGGGAGATCACCAGCCGGTTGCCCCGCAGGGCCAGCGGTTTCTGGATGGCCTGCAGAAGTCGCTTCGGCAGGGGGTCCTCCGCTTCGTTGCCGCTGTCCGGGTGGTGAACCACCAGAAATTCGTCTCCCCCCAGCCGGCCCAGCAGATCCCCCTCCGGCAGACAGGCCTTGAGCCGTTCCGCCACATCGAGGAGAACAGCATCGCCCTGCTCGTGGCCGAAGCTGTCGTTGATGCGCTTGAGGTGATCGAGGTCGATCCAGATGAGCATCAGCGGTCGACGGGAGTTGCGGATCGTCTCCTCGATGTGGAGGTGAAGGCGCCTCTGGTTGGGCAGGTCGGTGAGCGCATCGTGGAAGGCGAGCTGGTCGAGCTGCTGATCCTTCTCGTGCAACGTGCTGAGGTCGGTGAAGATGCCCAGCACGGTGGAGGGACGGTCCGCCCCGTCATCCACCCTGCGCAGGCTCAGCAGGGCCGGATAGAGGCTCGCATCGGCCCGCCGATGCCAGAGCTGGCCGCGCCAGCCCCCTTCCGTCAGCAGGGTCTTCCAGATCTCCTCGGCTTCCTCGGGGGAGAGGTCGGTGCGGTCGAAGATCTGGGCCTGGCGCGCCACGAGGGTGGCCGAATCCTCTCCGGTGAGATCCCGGTAGGCCTCGTTGACGGCGAGGATGCCGCGGTCGGGTCCGGCGATCACCAGGCCCTCCTCCATCAGCTGGAACGCCTCGGCGGAGAGCCGCAGCTTCTCCAGTGCCTTGTCCCGCTCCGACCTGGCGGCATCGGTCTGCTGCAGGGCGCGCACCGTGCGGATGTGCTGGCGCACCAGCCACCAGCTGGTGAGGCTGATGGCGGCGCTCCCGGCGGTGCCGAGCAGAAGCAGGACGGGCCAGAGCGGGGCAGGGGGCAGGGCCCGCTCCTCGAGGGGTGTCGCCGCCACGCTCCAGAACCGTCCGCCCGCCTCGATCGCACGGAAGCCCTCCGTCCCGTTCACCGGTCGGGAGGACACGGCCGGGGCTTCGGTTGCGGAGCGGTAGAGCACGGTCCTCCTGCCGGGCTCCTCGGTGGAGGCGTCCAGGATTTCGATGTGCAGAGGCGTGCCCAGCGTGCGGATGGGGTCACTCAGGGAGGTCTCCACCAGGTTGTCCAGCTGGAGCCCCACCAGGATCCAGCCCCTCAGGCCGTCCGGCCCGCCGCCGCCGGCGGCCGCCTGGCTGACCGCTCCGGCGAACACCGGCTTCAGGAGCTGCAGCAGCTGGTCGGAACCCGGCTCCCCGGCCGGTTCGGCAAGGATGGCCCGCTTCTCCTGGCGGGAACGCACCATCGCCTGCCTGAGCCGGGGGTCGTTCCACAGATCCTTCCCCGCAAGGTCCCGGAACCCGCTCCCGTCCGTCTCCATCCGGGTCACCGTGGCGGAGGGACCCTGAGGATCCCAGCGCACGAAGCCCACGGCGCGCACCGCTCCACCCGCCTGGGAGGCGGGGCGGGTGGACGCGTGGAACCTCGCGAACTCCCGGTCGTCGACGGACTCCGACGCCGCATAGAGACCGGTGAAGGCATCGGCGGTCTGGAGGCTCTGCGCGAGGTTGGACTCCAGGGCCGTGGTCACCTCCTCCAGCACCTGCTGCTGCCTCAGGCGGCGGATGTCCTGGATGTGCTGACGGTTCTGGACGATGCCGATGAAGGTGAGGCTGAGGCCGAAACTCAGCACGGCGAAAGGGATCCAGCGGAGCCAGCCCGCCACCTTCGTGGGCGGGCGGAGGGAAGGGGGCCTGCCCTGAACGTCGGTCAGGGTCTGCAGCAGGCCGTCACCGGTCCGCCGGGAACCGCCTTTGAAAGCTGCCATGGAGAGGGGGGAGGAGGGCTGGGCCAGGAGTCCCCCTCACGGGGGCCCGGCCGCATCATCCCGGTCCGTCCGGCGCTGCTCCCGCCGCTGCGCCCAGGAGCCCTTCAGGGTGGTGAGATCGATGCGGGGGCCGCGGCGCCGCTCCCTCCCCTGAGGAGGGCCCTCCGGCTCCTCCTGCCCTGAGCCGCCGGCGGAGTCCGTCAGCTCCTCCGGGTCGCGGCCTGACTCGCTGCTGGGGGGCACCACGGCATCACATCGTTTCTCCTGACAACTTGCGGTGGCTGCCGCGGAGGCCATGTGTTGCCCACGACATCGCAACACTGCGTCATAGGGAGAGGTCCAGCCCCTGCCCCTCGGCGGCGCCGAACACCTCCAGCGTCTCTCCCTGACGGCTCAGGGTGTCGTTCAGCGCCGCCACGATGCCGTCGAGATCGTCGTCGCGACGCTGGGGATCGTGGTGGGTGAGGGCGAGCCGGCGCACGCCGGCCAGGCGGCAGAGGTCCACCACGTAGTCGACGCTGCTGTGGCCCCAGCCCCGCTTCCCCTTCAGTTCTGCGGCGGTGTACTGGGCGTCGTGGATCACCAGGTCCGCGCCCGCCAGGAACTCCGCATGGCGCCGGTCGGCGGGCGGCAGATCCTCCGGCGGACAGCCCGGCGACCAGTCGGGGGAGGGTTCGTGGTCGCAGGCATAGACGACGGTGCGGCCGTCGGCCCGCAGCCGGTAGCCGAGGGCCGGGGAGGAATGGTTCAGGGACTGGGCCCTCACCTCCACATCACCGAGCTCGTGTTCCCCTTCCCCGATGTCGCGGCAGTGCAGTTCGGCCGCGAGGCGCTCCAGCGGGATCGGGAAGGACTGACCGTCCATCTGGCGGGCGAGGGTTTCCCGCAGCGGCCGGGCGGCGGCGCTCGGCCCGTACAGGGTCCAGCGGTTGCCCGGCACATAGAAGGGGGCGAAGAAGGGCAGACCCTGAATGTGGTCCCAGTGGGTGTGGCCCACCAGCAGATGCCCGTGCAGGGGGCCTCCCGCCTCGGCGAGCAGATGGCGGCCCAGGTCATGCACGCCCGTGCCGCCGTCCAGCACGATCAGGGTGCCGCCCGCTGATCGCACCTCCACGCAGGAGGTGTTGCCGCCGTAGCGCAGGGTGTGGGGGCCTGGGGTGGGGATCGAGCCGCGGGTGCCCCAGAAGCGAATGCGCATGGCCGGCTGTCCGACGCCGAGCACGGCATCACGTCCGGGGATCATTCTGGCCTGGAATCCCTCTGCCGTGCGGGGCCCATCGGGCCGCCACCTACTCTGCGCGGACGTCGAGAGGAAGGCAGTGGCGATCGAAGAGGGAAGCCGGGCCGGTGAACTGCTCGGCCTGGGGTGGCCGGCCGAGGACGTGCGCCGCTACGAGGAGCTGTGGGAGTACCGGCGCCGCTGGGGGGCCATCAACCTGGAGCGGGAGGACCGGCTCTTCCTGCGCAAGGCGGAGGCGGCGCTGCCGAAGCTGCCCACCGGTGGCCGCGGCGGCCAGCGCAAGACGCTGCAGGAGAAGTCCCACGTGCGCTGGCTCGTTTTCCATCTGGAGGCGATCCGCGCCAGCGGCATCGAGGACTCCCTGGAGGAAGGGGAGGCCGGTGCCTGGCCGATCGTGCTGGAGGAGGAAGTGCGGGCGCTGGAGGAGCTGCAGCCGGTGCTGGGGCTGCCCGACACCCTGCGGGCGCGGGCCTTCCAGCCGGAACGGGAACGCTGGATCGAGGAGGCCGCCCGGCAGGGGCGCACGCTGCGCTTCGACTTCGAC
>CAZVPB010000082.1:0-9675 GCA_964628165.1 uncultured Cyanobium sp. | reverse complement strand
GTGCCGAGCTCATCTGCCCGGTGGCCATCGAGCAGGGCATGCGCTTCGCCATCCGGGAAGGCGGCCGCACGATCGGAGCCGGCGTGGTCTCCAAGATCGTCGAATGATCCCGGCCAGGGGAGCGCCGGCGGGGATTCCCGCGCCGGCGCTGCCCGTGCCCTTCCCCACAGTTCCGCACCCCCGCCCAAGCGCAGGGCCCGCACCTCGACAACCCGAACCCCACGGCGCCCTCCCGTCGCCCTTCCTCCCCCCATGTCCGCCACCATCGCCCAGCAGAAGATCCGCATCCGCCTGAAGGCGTTCGACCGCCGGAGGCTGGACCTCTCCTGCGAGAAGATCATCGAAACCGCCGATCACACCGCCGCCACGGCGATCGGACCGATTCCCCTGCCCACCAAACGCAAGATCTACTGCGTGCTCCGCTCCCCCCACGTCGACAAGGACTCGCGCGAGCACTTCGAAACCCGCACCCACCGGCGCATCATCGACATCTACAACCCCTCCGCCAAGACCATCGATGCCCTGATGAAGCTCGATCTGCCCAGTGGTGTGGACATCGAGGTGAAGCTCTGACGAGCCACCGCGTCGCGGCGAAGGATCTTTCTAGGATCTGACCTCCCTTCGTCGCCGCTGTTGCCGCACCCGTCCCAGCCCACCGTGCACGCTTCACCCCGCGGCGGAGATCCGGCATGACCGACCTGGCCGTGAGGGAACTCCCCCTCTTCCCGCTGCCGGACGTGGTGCTCTTCCCCCAGGAGGTGCTGCCGCTGCACATCTTCGAGCCCCGCTACCGGATGCTGCTGCGGACGGTGATGGCGGAGGACCGCCGCTTCGGGGTGATCCGCTGGGATCCCCAGCAGCAGCGGATGGCGGAGGTGGGCTGCTGCGCCGAGATCCTCCACTGCCAGACCCAGGAGGACGACCGCAGCAACATCGTCACCCTGGGACAGCAGCGCTTCCGGGTGCTCGACATCGTGCGCGACGCCCCCTTCCGCGTGGGACTGGTGAGCTGGATCGAGGACGACGTCAGCAACACCCACGAGGAGCTCCAGTCCCTCACCGGCGACGTGACCGCGGCACTGCGGGACGTGGTGGAGCTCACCGGCAAGCTGATCGGAAAGCCCGCCAGCCTGCCCTCCGACCTGCCCGACCTGCCCCGGGAGCTTTCCTTCTGGATCGGCTCCCACCTCGGCGGTCCGGTGGCGGACCATCAGCAGGCCCTGCTCGAAATCACCGACACCGGCGACCGGCTTCGCCAGGAGTTCAGCCTGCTCGACCAGACCCGCCGTCAGCTGGCGGCCCGCACGGTGCTGAAGGACACCTTCAGCACCCTCGGAAACGACGGGGCAGGAGGCTGAGCCGCCCATGACTGCCCTCCCGCCGGCGCCGCTGCTGCTGGTGGCCGTTGCCGTGGCCGTGATGGCCGCCGCCACCCTCTGGTGGCTGCGGCACGACCGTGCCTTCGAGGACGGCGGCAGCGTGGCGCGCGCCTACGACCGCTGGACCGAGGATCGCCTGCTGGAGCGGCTCTGGGGTGAGCATGTGCACCTCGGCCACTACGGCGACCCTCCCCGGCGCCGCGATTTCCGGCAGGCCAAGGAGGACTTCGTCCACGAACTCGTGCGCTGGAGCGGGCTCGACCGGCTGCCGGCGGGAAGCCGCCTGCTCGACGTGGGCTGCGGGATCGGCGGAAGCGCCCGCATCCTTGCCCGTGACTACGGCTTCGAGGTGCTGGGCATCAGCATCAGCCCGGCCCAGATCGCCCGGGCCCGGGAGCTCACCCCCACCGACCTGTCCGGCTGCCGCTTCGCGGTGATGGACGCCCTGGCCCTGGCGCTGCCGGATCACGGCTTCGACGCGGTGTGGAGCGTCGAAGCCGGTCCCCACATGCCCGACAAGCAGCGGTACGCCGACGAGATGCTGCGGGTGCTCGCACCCGGCGGCATCCTGGCGGTGGCGGACTGGAACCGCCGCGATCCCGCCGAGGGCCCCCTGGACGGACGGGAGCGCTGGGTGATGCGGCAGCTGCTCGACCAGTGGGCCCATCCGGAGTTCGCCAGCATCCGCTCGCTGAAGGGCAATCTGGAGGGCAGTCGCTGGGCGGAGGGGACCGCGGTCGCCACCTCCGACTGGACCGACGCCACGCTGCCCTCCTGGTGGGACTCGATCCTCGAGGGGGCACGGCGCCCCGGGGCCGTCCTCGGCCTGGGCCCCGCCGGGGTGGTGCAGGGGCTGCGGGAACTCCCCACCCTGCTGCTGATGGACTGGGCCTTCCGCCGCGGCCTGATGCGCTTCGGGGTGTTCCGGGGGCGGAAGCCGGCAGCACCTCAGGAGACCGGGTCCGCCACCTCCTCCGAGCCGGCCGCCAGGTTGGCGAGGGGATAGGCGCCGAAGAGCACCAGGTGCTCGCAGAGCGGACGCAGCTCATCGAGGGCCTGCTCCAGCGGTTCCTCGGGGCGGGGCAGTTCCAGATCCACGAAGAAGATGTACTCGCCCAGCTCCCGCTTGGAGGGCCGCGATTCGATCCGGCTCATGTTCAGGCCGTGGTGGGCGAAGCAGGCGAGGGCCTCGAGCAGGGCGCCGGGCCGGTTGGCATGGAGCGAGAAGGCCAGGCTCGCCAGCGGCCCCTGCAGGGACCGTGTGCCGCGCCGCAGCAGCAGAAAGCGGGTGCAGTTGCCGGCAACGTCGTTGATCGGATGGGCCAGCACCTTCAGGCCGTGTTCGGCGGCGGCGCGGCGGGAGGCGACGGCGGCCCGGAAGCGGCTGCCCCGCACCATCCGAGCGGCCTCCGCGGTGGAGCTGGTGGGAAGCTGCAGGGCGGTGGGGAGGTGTTCGGCGAGCCACTGGCTGCACTGGGCCAGGGCCTGGGGATGGGAAAGCACCTCGCTGATCGCCTCGATCGGCCCGGTTCCCACCAGGGCATGCCGGATGGGCAGCACCAGCGCCCGGTCGATCACCAGATCCGGGTGTTCCCAGAGGGCATCGAGACAGGTGGTGACGCCGCCCTCCACCGAGTTCTCCACCGGCACCGCGGCCGCCTCGCTCTCTCCGGCCACCAGCGCCTGGATGACCGCGCGGATCCCCTGCTGGGGAACCAGTTGCGGCGCCTCGATGCCCGCCAGGGCGGACAGCTGCAGGGCCGCCTGCTCGCCGTACGTACCGGCCGGACCGAGGAAGGCGACGCGCATGGGGATCAGGGGGGACCGATAGGATCATGCACTGCCGGCCCGCAGGCCATGCACCTGGCCTTCAGCGCCAGTCAGGAACTCTCCCTGCCGATTCCCGAGCAGACCGAACGCCTGTCCGACTACCTCGATCAGGAGGATCGAGTGGTGCGGGCCCTGCTGAGCGCCAAGCAGCTGGAGCCGCTCGGACCGGGCCATTACCGCTACGTGGTGACCCGGGTGCAGGTCTTCCAGCTGCAGGTGCAGCCGATCGTGGACCTGGCGGTGCGCCGCACCCCCGAACGGCTGGAGCTGGAGGCGCTCGACTGCGACCTGGAGGGACTGGGCCTGGTGGACGACTTCCGCCTGGAGCTGTGCTCCTGGCTGTCCGCCACGCCGGAGGGGCTGGAGGGGGAGGCGTCACTGGGGGTGACGGTGAGTCGGCCGCCCCTGCTGAAGCTGATCCCCAGGCCGGCCCTCGAGGCCACCGGCCGGTCGGTGCTCAACGGCATCCTGCTCGGCATCAAGGGCAGGGTGCGTCAGCAGGTGGTGGCGGACTTCCGCCGCTGGTGCACAGCCGGCTGAGGAAACTGAGGCGGTGCAGGGAGGTGGGGCCCAGCCGCCGCAGGGCCTCGCGATGGTGGGCGGTGGCATAGCCCACATGGCGGTCGAGCCCGTAACCGGGGTGCCGCAGGGCCAGGCGGCGGAGCAGGGCATCCCGCTCCTCCTTGGCGAGCACGCTCGCGGCGGCGATGGCGGCGGAACGGCCGTCGCCACCCACGATGGAGAGCTGGGTGCCGCTCCAGAGACGCAGGGGCAGCGCACCATCCACCAGCACCAGCCGCGGCGGCCGCCCGAGGCGCTGCAGCGCCCGCAGCATGGCCAGTTCGGTGGCGGCGCGGATGCCGCGCCGGTCGATCTCGGCGGCGCTGGCCTGGCCGATCGCCCAGGCCGCGGCGGCCCGCCGGATGGGCGGCACGAGTGCGGCCCGCCGCACGGGGGAGAGTTTCTTGCTGTCGGTGAGACCGAGGCTCAAGAGCCCCTCGGCCTCGTCCGCCGTGAGCACCACGGCGGCCGCGAATACCGGGCCGTAGAGGCAGCCCCGTCCGACCTCGTCAACGCCGGCCACCTCGTGGAGATCCACCGGCGCCGGCTTCAGACGGCGGCGGAGGAGCGGCGGCGCCGGCGGCGCGGCTCGCCGCTGTCGGCCGGCTCGGGCGCCGGCTCGGCCTCCGCCGGAGGGGTGGAGCCGCTCTCAGCGACCGGTTCGGCGCCGTCGGTTCCGTTGGCGCCCGGGGCAGGGGGCGCGCCGGTGTCACTCTCCCCTTCGCCGGAGGGGGCCGCCTCGACGGAGGAACCGCGGCCGCCGCGGCGGCGCCGTCGGGAGCTGCCGGCGGCCAGCTGCCGGCGGCTCTCCTCCACCACGGCGGCAGGATCCTCGCCGGGACGCACCACCCGCACGACGACGTTCTCGGCACTCGGAGGCGCCTCCATCAGCAGGGTGGGACTCAGCCCCATCCAGCCGTACACCCGCTCCTGGTCCTCATCCATGGACACCGCCACGATCTCGGGCTCGGCACGTCGGGCCGTGTCGGCAGCGGCGCCGTTCCCCTCGGCGGCCGTGGTCACGGCGGCACCGTTCTCCGGCGTGGCGGTGCCGGCGTCGAGGGAGGCGGCAGCGGCGGAGCGGCCACCTCCCCGTCCACCGCGGCGGCGACGGCCGCCGGCCGAAGGTTCGGCGGCGGCGGGGCTGGCCACCTCGGCACGGGCGGAGGCGGCGGAACGCACGAGGCCGGTGGCGGTGGCGAGGGGCTGAAGCGTGTCCCTGCCGGGCAGGACGGCCACGTGGCCCAGGCCCCCGCAGCTGGGGCAGGCGCGGCCGAACAGTTCGTAGATGTTCTGACCCTGGCGCTTGCGGGTGAGCTCCACCAGGCCCAGCTCGGTGAGCTGGGCGATCTGGGGACGGGCGCTGTCATGGCGCACGGCCTGAGTGAAGTGCTCCAGCACCTGCAGCTGGTCGCGCCGCGAATCCATGTCGATGAAGTCGATGATCACGACGCCGCCGATGTTGCGCAGCTTGAGCTGACGGGCGATCTCCACCGCCGCTTCGCAGTTCGTCCACAGCACCGTCTCGCGGGCGTTGGCCGAACGGGTGAAGGAGCCCGAGTTCACGTCGATCACCGTGAGCGCCTCGGTGGGCTCGATGATCACCGAGCCGCCCGAGGGCAGCTCCACCCGGGGCTTGAGGGCATCGCGGATGGCGGCGTTGACGCGGTAGTGCTCGAGCACGTCGGCGGGCTCGTCGTGATGCTCCACGAGCACGTTGCGGTGGTCCTCGCCGAGGAAGGCGTTGGCACGGGCCACCGCCTCCGGCGTATCCACCACCACCCGCACCACTTCGGGGTTGTAGAGATCGCGCAGCACCCGGTGGACGAAGTCCTCGTCGCGGTTGAGCAGGACGGGGGGAGTGGCGGTCTCGGCGGCCTGCTGAATCGCCTCCCACTGCCGCAGGAGCGTCTCGAGGTCGTCAATGAGGAGCTCCTCGCTCACCTCCTCCGCTTCGGTGCGGATGAGCAGTCCGGCGCCGGGGGGCTTGATCAGAACGCCGAGGGCCCGCAGCCGGTTGCGCTCGTTCTCGCCGTTGATGCGGCGGGAGATGCTCACGCCCTGGCCGTAGGGCTGCAGCACCAGGTAGCGGCCGGGAAGGGTGAGGTTGCCGGTGAGCCTGGGACCCTTGGTGCCGGTGGGTTCCTTCATCACCTGAACCAGCACCTTCTGGCGCGGTTCGAGCAGTTCGGTGATGCCGGCGCCGCCCTTCTTGAGACGGAGGGGACCGAGGTCGGTGATGTGGATGAAGCCGTTCTTCTCGCTCTCGCCGATGTTCACGAAAGCGGCGTCGATGCCGGGAAGGACGTTCTCGACGGTGCCGAGGTAGACGTCGCCGATCTGGTAGCGGCCCTGGGCGACAACGAGTTCATCGACGCGTTCGTCGCAGAGCACCGCGGCGATCCGCAGGTGCTCGGCGATGACGATCTGCTGGGGCATGGAAGAGGGGAAATGGGCTCGACGGAGCCCTGCCCTGGGGGCAGGTGAGCGGCTGTGCCGGAAGGGCCATGCCGCTGGGAATCTGAAATTGGAAAAAAGAAATGCCGACCGCGGAGGCGGAGGGGGAACAGTTCCTGGATGTGTCGGATCGAGGAACCCGCAGAACTGGGGCTGCCCCCGGCTGCCGGGCTGTTTCCCTAAGACCTTGATCCGGAACGCTTTCGTGGTGCGGAACGCTTTGGAAAGCAACCGGTGATGCGACCGGGCGGCGGCGGATCAGGGGGGTGAACCTCTCTCCGACCACCGTCTTCAGCCGAAGTTAGCACGCGCCCAGAATCAGCCGGAGGCGGCGCATCGCGCCGAGCGTGAGGGGCCGACCCAGGGCTTCGGCAAGCCAGTGCTGCAGGTGCTCGGGCCTCAGGCTCCGGCCCTGGGCATCGACGCGGGCCCGGAAATGCAGCCGCTGGACATCCGATGCTTCGCCATCGGTGCCGGCCTGGAGATCGAGAAGGTAGGGACGGCAGTCGCGCCGGCGGGGCCGGCCCTTCTTGTCCCGGTCGTGCCAGAGCAGGGTGTCGGCGGCGAGCACCGCCGCCACGGCGCCGCGCCAGGCGCCGGCGCCGGGAGGGGCCGCCCCCGCCACCGGCCGCAGATCGATCTCCCACTCGGCCGAATCCAGCAGCTGGGAGAGGCTGGGGCCGTGAACCGGCACCGGCGTGGCCGAGAGCAGGCGGAACGCGGACGGCAGGGCAGCCTGCAGCCGGAGGCGAACCTCCTCGGCGCTGAGCTGGGCGCTGAACTCGAGATCCATCCACTCGCCGAGTCCCTCGGCTCCGAGGGGGAGCGGCAGGGCCAGCTGCATCCGCGGCAGCGGGTGGAATCCACCGCTGTAGCTGGCCGGCAGCCCGCTGCGCCGCAGCGCCCGCTCCAGCAGCCGCTGCAGATCGAGATGACTCAGCAGGGCGAGGGAGCCCCGCCGGGCGAAGCCGAAACGCAGCCGCAGCACCCGGTCGGCCGGCGGCGCCCGGGGCGGCACGGGGCTCGGCACCGGCGGCGGGGCCACCACCACGTTGTGCCCCAGTTCGGGTCCGCACACGCCGCAGCTGCTGCAGCCGTCGAAGGAGCAGTCCGGCACCACCGCCGCGGCCAGGGCGCGGCCCAGGTCCTCCGCCAGCCAGGTCTTCTCGACACCCGAGTCGATGTGGTCCCAGGGCAGGGGCCGGGCGCAGAAATCGGCCAGATCCTCGGCGCTCAAGGAAGCCGCGGTGCTCCACGAACCGAGTTCCAGGGCCCGGTAGCGGCCGCCCAGGCCGGCCGCCTCGATCGCCTCGGTCCAGGCGGCATGGGTGCGGTCGATGGTCTCGAACCAGGCATCCATGCCGGCGCCGGCCCGCCAGGCCGCCTCGATCACCGGCGCCACGCGGCGGTCGCCGCGGCCGACGAAATCCTCCATCGCCGAGAGGCGCACGTCGGTGAAGTTCACCTTGATACCCCGCAGGGGCCGCAGCGCGCCCCGCAGCAATTCCTGGCGCCGCCGGAATTCGGCGGTGCTCACGCTGTGCCACTGAAACGGGGTGTGGGGCTTGGGGGTGAAGTTGCTGATCGTCAGGTTGAGAGCGAGCCGCCCCAGGTCGCGGCACTGCCGCTGCAGGGCGCCACAGGTTTCGGCGATGCCCCGCACGTCCGCGTCGGTCTCGCCCGGCAGGCCGATCATGAAATAGAGCTTCACGCGCCGGTAGCCGCTCTCCATGGCGGTGCGGATGCCGCGCAGCAGTTCGGCGTCGGTGAGGCCCTTGTTGACGATGTCGCGGAGCCGCTGGGTGCCGGCCTCGGGCGCGAAGGTGAGACCGCCGCGGCGGGTGCCGCCGAGGATGTGGGCGATGTTCTCGTCGAAGCGGTCGACCCGCTGGCTCGGCAGGGTGAGGGACACGTTCCGGTCGGCGAGGCGGTTGCGCAGCTCCACCCCCACCGCCGGCAGCGAGAGGTAGTCACTGCAGCTGAGGGAGAGCAGAGAGAAGTCGCTGTAGCCGGTGCGGCGCATGCCTTCCTCCACCGCCTCCACCACTTCGTCGGGGTCCACGTCCCGGGCGGGGCGGGTGAGCATGCCGGGCTGGCAGAAGCGGCAGCCGCGGGTGCAGCCGCGGCGGATCTCCACCGTGAGCCGGTCGTGGACGGTCTCGATGTGGGGCACCAGCCCCATGGCGTAATGGGGCATGGGGCTGGCGGTGCGGCGCAGGATCCGCTCCGGCAGGCCTGGCTCGAGCGGCACCACCGTCACACCGTCGGGGCCGGGGCCGTAGAGGGAGGGCACGTAGACCCCGGGCACCTGGGCCAGGTCCCGCAGCAGTTCACGGCGGCCGAAGCCCTCCGCCTTGGCCTCCGCCACCACCAGGCCGATCTCCGGCAGCACCTCCTCGCCGTCGCCGAGCACGAGGAAATCGAAGAACGGCGCGAACGGCTCCGGATTGCTGGTGGCGGTGGGTCCGCCGGCGAAGATCAGCGGCGGTGCCTCCGGTGCGGCGAGCGGCAGGTCGCCGCGCTGGCTGGCATGCAGCGGAATACTGGCCAGATCCAGCATCTCGAGGATGTTGGTGGCCCCCAGCTCGTAGCTGAGGCTGAAGCCGAGGAGGTCGAAGGCGGGCAGGGGGCGGCGGCTCTCCACTGCGAACAGGGGGGTGCCCCGCTCCCGCAGCCGGGCCGCCATGTCCGCGGCGGGGAGGTAGGAGCGGTCGCACAGCTGACCGGGAACCGCATTGAGAATGGAATAGAGGAGGATGTGGCCGAGGTTGCTGGCCCCCACCTCGTACACCTCGGGATAGGTGAGGGCCCAGCGCACCCGGGCGGCCTCCCAGTCGCGCTTCTCCACCCCCAGTTCGTTGCCGAGATAGCGGCCGGGACGCTGGATGGTGCGATCCACCAGGGCATCGAAGTCGACCGGAGCGGCAGCCACAGCCACGGCGGACGGAAGCGCACTGTGCCGATGGTAAGGAGGCTCGCCGGGCGCCATAGGACAATCCCGCCATTCCCACGGCGGCGGCGTCCCTCGCGATGGTTCAGGTCAACGGCAACTACCTCAAGCTCAAGGCGGGCTATCTCTTTCCGGAGATCGCGCGGCGGGTGAAGGCCTTCAGTGAGGCCAACCCCGACGCGCCGATCATCCGCCTCGGCATCGGCGACGTGACCGAACCGCTGCCGGAGGCCTGCCGAGCGGCGATGAAGGCGGCGGTCGACGAGATGGGCAGTCGCGAGGGCTTCCACGGCTACGGGCCGGAGCAGGGCTACCCCTGGCTGCGGGAGGCGATCGCCCGCCACGACTTCCAGTCCCGCGGCTGCGAGGTGAGCGCCGAGGAGATCTTCGTCTCCGACGGCTCCAAGTGCGACAGCAGCAACATCCTCGACATCCTCGGCGACGGCAACCGCATCGCCGTGACCGACCCGGTGTACCCGGTGTACGTGGACAGCAACG
>CAZVPB010000081.1:0-9928 GCA_964628165.1 uncultured Cyanobium sp. | reverse complement strand
TAGAATGTCAGCTTCCCAAGCTGAACGTCGCCGGTTCGAGTCCGGTCACCCGCTTGTCATTCACCGGGGCTTGATCAGCTGCAGCACCTGAGGGCCGAGGGATCCGGCCCGGCGTTCGCAGTCGAGTGCCTCGAGAATCGAGCGTGCCGAGCTGGTGAGATCCCCCTCCTCGGCGGAGCGCCGGGCGGCATGGTCGAGTTCGGCGGCTTTCTCCAGCAGACGCCTGCGCTGATCGGACTCGGCGGCTCCCCTGCCGCGCAGCCGGGAGGGATCGGCCGGGCCGGCAGGTCCGGAAGGGTATGTTCCGGTTCCGGCATGCCGTTCCGTGGCAGAGGCCGGATCGATCACGGATCTCAGCATCGGTGATGGGGTGAATGCTGTGGCCGGAAATGTCCCGCCCTCGACATCAAGCCTACAGGGCCGATGCGAAAGGAATCAGGTACCCGGTTCCTCGTGGGCGTCACCGAGTTCGGCGATCTGCCGGCGCAACTGAGCGGAGCGCTGATGATCACCGCGGGAGAGGGCAACGGCGAGAGAGAACTGGAGCTTCTCCAGCTGGTGTTCCCCTTCCGAGGGAAGATGCCGTGGAAGGTGATGGGGGCGACCGGAAGAACCGGTCAGACGGGGAGCAGGGCTTGGGAAGGACATTTCACACTTTCTTACCATTGTGGCACCTGCCGCCACTCCCCGGGAGGGCTCAGGCGGCGCTGGCGAATCCTTCCCCCGCGGAGCTGCCGTGAGTCGGAATTTCCGCCGGGGCGACGACGGTATCGCCGCTTTCCAGGGGGGCCTCCTCGATCAGCAGATCGCGGCAATCCCGGAGCAGACGCTCGACGTTCTCGAGGCTCGCCAGCTCGCGGGGGTCGGGCTCGATCTCCGGCGCCTGCTGCTTGCGCTCGATCAGCTCCAGCCGCCGCTCCAGGCTCACCAGCCGCTGCGACAGGGCATGGATCGTCTCGGCGAGATCCTCGGTGTTGCGCGTGATCCGGAAGGAAACCGAAGCGGAGGACATCGAAGGGCAGGCGGCTGGGCCGCATGACAGCACAGGAAGGGGCCCGGCTCAAGTCGGCGAGGGTGCGATCTCACAGACTGGAGGCCACGCATGGGCGACCCCAATGCCGGCCCCCTGGTCCCTCCTCCTCTATGCCACCGCCGGCAGCGTCGGCGGCATGCTGGCCCTCCGCACCGGCATCCCCGCGGCTCCCCTGGCGGGGGCCCTGCTGGGGGCCGGCCTGGTGAGCATGAGCGGCCGGCTGGAGGCGGCCCAGTGGCCGACCGGAACCCGCACGGTGCTCGAGATCGCCATCGGCACCGTCATCGGCACGGGCCTGACCGGCACCGCGCTGCTGGAGGTCCGCGCCCTCTGGCGGCCCGCCCTCCTGATCACCCTCAGCCTGGTGTTCACCGGGGTGGTGGTGGGGCTCCTCTGCAGCCGCCTGCTGGGCCTTGATCCGGTGGTGGCGCTGCTGGGGGCCGCGCCGGGGGGGATCAGCGGCATGAGCCTGGTGGGGGCGCAGTTCGGAGTGGGGGCGGCGGTGGCTGCCCTCCATGCCGTCCGGCTCATCACCGTTCTGCTTCTCCTTCCCCTGGTGGTGCGGCTCGTCCTTCCCTTCGACGGGGCGCCGGGTGGCTGACCCCTCCCCTCCCCTGGTGCAGAATCCTCCCCTGCCTTCCTCTCACGTCACGGCGCCCCTCCCGCCGCCGGTGCGGCCGCGCCTGGCCGCCCTGCTCGTCCCCCTGCTGCTGCTCGCCGGCTGTGCCGAGGAGCCCCTGCCGAAGCGGGAGCTCACCGTCTCGGACTGTCTGCTCGAGGTGGACCTGGACCGTCTGCCGAAGGCCATCAAACGGTGCAACCGGATCGTGGAGGCCTTCCCCGAGGAGGCGGGCCCCCTCAATGACCGGTACGTGCTCCACAGCCTGGCCGGCGACGATGCGGCCGCCTGTCGTGACATCGCCGCCGCCGCAGCGCTCGCCCGCAGGCGGCCGGCGGACAGCCTCGACCCGCTGCTCCGCAGGGACCTCGAGCTGCGTCAGGCCGCCTGCCGGGACTGAGCCGCGGCCGGCCTGAGGCAGCTCACCACCGCTCGAGCAGCTCCCGCACGCGCTGGATGAACCGCCGTCGCTCCCCGGCCGGCCCGCCCAGGACCTGGTCGATCCTCTCCGCCTTGGCCGCGATCAGTCCGTCCACCATCCGGTCGGCCACCCCCAGCTGGAGCCAGTGGGCCGTGAGGCACGAGCCCATGCCGATGCGGTGGCAGCGGTCTTCCGCCTGCTCGGCATCGCCGGGGGTCCAGGGCCGCTCCACCAGGACCACGTGCCGGGCCCGGTGGAGGGTGAAGCCCAGTCCTCCGGTGCCCATCGTCGCCACGAGCAGGCGCCGGCGGCCTGCCTGGAAGGCGTCCACCACCTGCTGTCGCGCCGCCTGGGGAACGCGGCCCACCAGCAGGGCAGCGTGCTCCTCGCCCCCCAGCGCCTGGTGCAGGGATGTGGCGGTGGCGAGGAAGGCGGTGAAGAGCACCACCGGCTCCCCCGCGTCGAGCAGCTCCTTCACCAGGCGCCGGGCGGCCGGCCGCTTGTGGAGCGAAGCGATCTGTCGCAGGGCCGTGAAGGCCGCCATCGTCTCGGCGTCGCGGCGGACCTCGCCCCGGGCGGCGCGGCGGCGGTAGTTCGCGACGACCGCATCGAGGCGGCTCTGGAAGTCCGCCGCCGCCGCGGCGTCGAGCTGGACGGGGTGGTGGAGCCGCTGCTTGGGCGGCAGGTCGAGGCAGTGGCTCTTGCTGCGGTGAAGCACCAGGGGACGCAGCAGCCGCTGAAGCTCCTCGAGCCGGCTGGCGCCATCGGCCTGCCACACCCGCCGGCCGGCCCGCTCCCGCCAGTGTCCCTGGCAGTACCGCTCCTCGAAGGCCCTGCGGTCCCGCGCCAGGGGATGGCCGATGGCGGAGAGCAGCGGGTAGAGCTGCACGGGCCGGCCGTTGCGCATGGGGGTGCCGCTGAGCAGCCAGAGCGCCCGCAGACGGGGATGGCGAGCCAGGCGCAGAAAGGCCTCGGTGCGCCGGGAGGAGAGGTTCTGGGCGTAGTGGGCCTCATCGACGATCAGCACGGTGCCGGCCTCGGGCAGTTCGCGGGGCGGCCGGCCCCAGCTGTGGACCTCGACGGCGAGTTCCATCGCCGCCGCCTCCCGCCACCAGTGGCTCCTCAGGCCGGCGGGGGCCAGCACGACGAGGCGGCAGCCGCCGATCCGGCCGAGGGCCCGGGCCGCGGCGAGGGCGGTGAGGGTCTTGCCGAGTCCCATGGCATCGGCAAGCACGGCCCCCCGGCGGGCCAGCAGCCAGCGCACTGCCGCCCGCTGGTGGGCGTACAGCCGACGGCCGTCGGGCAGAGGGGCGTCGATCTCCGCGGCGGCCACCAGTTCGCGGTGGGGTGGCAGCGGCGGCAGCGGCTGGCGCTGCCACCCCAGCCAGCGCTCCAGCTCCTCGCTGATGGGGAACCGTCCCGCCAGGAGCGGCTCCAGCACGGCGGCCGCCTCCAGGGGGAATTCCCAGCAACCCCGGCGTGGCTGCCACAGGCCGCGGGGGCGGATTCTCCGCAACTGGGCGTGGGTGACCGCATCGAAGGGGCAGACGACCTCGATCAGGGCCGAGGGACCCAGCCGCAGGGCGATCGGAGCGGTCGCCAATTTCGGGAAGTGCAGTCACCGACACATTGACATCCCTTGCGGCACCGCGAAACTCGCCCCAACCGTGGTGCTTGCATGCAGGCCAGGGATGGAGTTTTCCTCGAGGACCTCTGCCCCAAGCTGCGGGTCCGACGATGGCGTCAGTCCCTTCACCGCATCACCGGCTGCCGTTGCCTCTACTGCGGCGCGGCCTCCGAATCCATCGACCACGTGTGGCCCCGCAGCCGCGGCGGATCCAGTGTCACCGAGAACTGCGTGCCGGCCTGCCTCGGCTGCAACGGCCGCAAGGGGGACAGCGAGGTGTTCGTCTGGTACCGCAGCCAGAGCTTCTATGACCCGCGCCGCGCCATGGCCCTGAGGGCATGGATGGAGGGAGACCTGAAGCTGGCCCAGCGGCTGCTGGAGTGGGTGGACCCGGAGGGAGCCCGGCCGGAGAGTCCGGCCGCCGCCCACAGATCTCACCAGACCCGGCAGGCCTCCACGCCGTTGTGGCGCTGGCAGATCGCCTCCTGATCCCAGGGGCGTTCCGGCGCCAGCAGGTGGGCCGCCACCACGAGGATCGTCGCCAGCAGCAGCGGCGTGCACGCGGTCAGCGGCGGCCTGCCGGCGCAGCGGTGCGGCCGTGCCGGTGGCCAGGATGATGGTCGGGTGTCCAGGGAGGGAGGAATCCGGAAGGCGGTCGCCATGGCAGGCCATGCAGGTGATACAGATGTACTCATGACCGGGCCGGTCGTCAAGGGCTCCGCTCCGCTGCCGTCGGCCGCGCGGGTTCTCGTCCTGGGGGGCGGCTACACCGGCGGCCGCTTCGCCCGTGCCCTCGCCGGCCTCGGTGTCCCGGTCAGCGCGAGTCACCGCGGGGCATCCCCGGGCGGGGCCGAGGGCGGGGATCGGCGCTGGGTCCGCTTCGATCCGGACGCAGGGGCCGTCCCCACCGCAGCGGAGATGGCGGGGACGACCCACGTTCTCGTGACGATTCCCCCCGATGCCGCCGGGAACGATCCGGTCCTCGTCCACCTCGGCGAGAGGCTGGCGGACCTGCCGCTCGAGTGGGTCGCCTATCTGTCCACCACGGGGGTGTACGGCGATCGCGCCGGTGGCTGGGTGGACGAGGCCACCCCGCCGGCACCGTCCCTTCCCCGCAGCCGCGCCCGCCTGGCCTGCGAGGGGGCATGGCGGGCGAGCGGCCTGCCGCTGCAGGTCTTCCGGCTGCCCGCCATCTACGGCCCGGGCCGCACCCCCTTCGCGGCCCTCCGCGAGGGGACGGCCCGCCTGATCCACAAGCCCGGCCAGGTCTTCTGCCGCATCCACGTCGATGACATCGTCGGCGCCCTGCTCCACTGCCTGCGGCTGCCCGCGGCCGGCCGTCCGCCCCTGGTGCTCCTCTCGGACGAGGAACCCTGCCCGACGAGCGAAACCCTGGGCTATGCGGCGCACCTGATCGGCGCCAGGCTGCCGCCGGTCCGGCGGTATGACCGGATCGCCGACGAGCTCAGTCCCATGGCCCGCAGTTTCTGGAGCGAGAACCGAAGGGTCGACAGCCGGCTGCTGCGGGAAGGACTCGGGTACCGGCTGCGCCACCCGGGTTACCGGGAGGGTTACCGCGCCTGCCTGGAGGAGGAATCGCGACCGCCGGTGACCGGAGGAACCGATTCGGGCCGCAGGCCCCGGAAGGGATCGGGCTCGGCCAGGAACGGCATGTTGAGGTCCTGAGCCATCTTCTCCCACCTCACTTCCACCCAGCCGTTCCGCAGGCCGAGCCCCATGCCCACGAACAGCGATCCCACCAGCAGCCAGCGAATCACCGTCGCGTCCGGGTCCAGGGAGTCCAGCCCTCAACCTAACCGCGGGGACATCGCCATCGCCCTCGGGGATCCGGCCGGCATCGGCGCGGAGGTCACCCTCAAGGCCCTGGCCCGTCCCGGAAGCGCCGGTGATGGGGTCGTGCTGGTGGGCTGCCGCCGCTGGCTCCAGGCCAGCTATCTCGAGCTCCGCCGCCGCAGCCGGGATCCCCTGGCCGACCCGGCCGGCCATGCCTGCGTGGACCTCCCCCTGGCGGCCCCGGTGAAACCGGGCTGCAGCGGCGCGGCGGAAGGGGAGGCCAGCTTCAGGTGGCTCACCGCGGCCGTGGATCTGGTGCGCTCCGGCCGCTGCCGATCCCTGGTGACGGCCCCCATCTGCAAGGCGAGCTGGCAGGCGGCCGGTCATCCCTACCCCGGCCAGACGGAACGCCTGGCGGAGCTGGCGGGCGTCCCGGCCGCCTCGATGCTTTTCACCGCCAAGGCTCCCGCCGGCGACTGGCGGCTCAACACCCTGCTCGCCACCACCCACGTGCCCCTGGCGGAGGTGCCGCTGCGGCTCGGACCGGAACTGCTCCAGCGCCAGCTGGACCGTCTTCTCTCCTTCTGCCTCCGCTTCCGCTCCCACCCCCATCTCGTGGTGGCCGGCCTCAATCCCCACGCCGGCGAAGGCGGCCGGCTCGGCGGGGAGGAGCGGGACTGGCTGAAGGCCTGCCTCGACGACTGGCGGGAACGTCATCCAGGGGTGCGGCTGGAGGGGCCGCTGCCGCCGGACACCTGCTGGCTGAGTGCCGCTCGGGCGTGGCGGTCCGGGGGGCCGGGCCCGGATGGCTATCTCGCCCTGTATCACGATCAGGGGCTGATCCCGGTGAAGCTCCTGGCCTTCGATGCGGCCGTGAACACCACCCTGGGGCTGCCCTTCCTGCGCACCTCGCCCGACCACGGCACGGCCTTCGACATCGCCGGCAGGGGCGTGGCCAGCCCCGCCAGCATGGCGGCGGCGATCGACACCGCCCGGGAACTGGGCTGAGAACCGGTCTGAGCGGCGGAACCGCTCAGCCGGGCCGGATCCGCATCAGCACCTGGCCGAACTCCACGGGGGTGCCGTTCTCCACCAGGATCTCCACCACTTCCCCCCCCGCTTCGGCCTCGAGTTCGTTCATCAGCTTCATCGCCTCGAGGATGCACACCGTCTGTCCCGCCGCCACGACGCTGCCGATCTCCACGAACGGGGATTCCCCCGGCGCCGGTGAGCGGTAGAAGGTGCCGACCATCGGGGCGGTGACGGCCACGAGCTCGCCGCGGACGGCGGCCGAGGCCGGGGGGGCCAGGGGGGCGGCGGGTGCGGCGACCGGTCCCGGCGGGATGCTCTCGCCGCTGGGCGCCTGGGGAGCTGCGGGCGGGGCGACGGCCAACGTGGCGGGCAGGTTGCGCCTCACCTCCAGCCGGAAGTCGTCCCCTTCCAGCCGGAGTTCCTGGATGTCGCTCTCGCCGAGGAGGGCCAGCAGCTGTCGGAGCTGTTCGTGATCGAGCTGCATGGGCTCAGGACTCCCTGCCCAGGTAGCTGTCGGTGCGGGTGTCGACCCGGATCCGCTCGCCGATGGAGATGAACAGGGGCACCATCACCTGGGCACCCGTCTCCAGGATGGCGGGCTTGGTGCCGCCGGTGGCGGTGTCCCCCTTCACGCCCGGGTCGGTCTGGGTGACCTCCAGCGTGACCGAGTTGGGCAGCTCCACCTCCAGGGGTGACCCGTTCCACGACACCACGTTCACCTCCATCCCCTCCTTGAGGTACTTGCGACCCTCGCCGATCTGACCGGCGCTGAGGCGGGTCTCCTCGAAGGAGGCCATGTCCATGAACACATAGTCGTCCCCCTCCATGTAGGTGTGCTGGAGGGTGGATTTCTCCAGCAGGGCCTGGGGCACCATCTCTCCGGCCCGGAACGTCTTCTCCACCACGTTGCCGCTCTGCACCGCCTTCAGCTTCGTGCGCACGAAGGCGGATCCCTTGCCGGGCTTCACGTGGAGGAATTCGACCACCCGCCAGACCTGGCCATCGAGTTCGATGGTGGTGCCGGTGCGGAAGTCGTTGCTGGAGATCATTCCGGCGGCTCGAATGGGGCGGATTGTACGGCTGGCTACCGGAGTCCCCGGGGCGACCCGCCGGGGGGCGGCGGGGAGCTGTGCCAGAGTCCGGACGGTTGCTGGGGTGTCCATGGGCCGGTCTCGCATCGAAGGCGTCTTCCGCACGGGATTCCTGGCCTGGCGCGGTTCCCTGACCGCGTTCCTGCTGTCTCTCCTCCTCCTGGCGGGGCCGGCGGTGCCGGCCGCCACGGCGGCCCTTCCTCAGGGAAACGCCGTCACCGATCCCGCCGCTCTGCTGCGGGATGCCCTGCCGGTCGAGCAGGCCGGTCTCCAGGACCTTCAGCACCGGCTGGAGGACACCAGCGCGGATCTGCGCGCCAAGCGGTGGAATGCCCTGGACTCCACGGTGCGACGCACCCAGTCGCTCCTCTCCCAGCGGCGCGAATCCATCCTCGCCAGCTACGACGAGGAACAGCGGGGCCGTGCCGCTGAACTCCTCGATGGGGTGGAGGAGCAGTTGAGGGATCTGGCCGCGGCCGCCAGCGAGCGCCGGCGGGAGGGATTCCTCACGGCCCGCCGGCAGGCGCTGGCCGCCATCGGTGATGCCGAAGCGCTGCTGGTGGGCCCCTTCCCCTTCGAGATCCCCTCCGAATTCGCCGACCTGCCCCGGCTGCTGGGCCGCGCCACGGTGCAGCTGCGCACCTCCAGGGGAGACCTCACCGCCGTGGCCGACGGCTACAACGCGCCGCTCACCGCCGGGGCGTTCGTGGACCTGGTGCAGCGGGGTTTCTATGACGACCTCCCCTTCATCCGCGCCGAGGACTTCTACGTGCTCCAGACCGGGGATCCGGAAGGCCCCGCCGAAGGGTTCACCGATCCCCGCACAGGTGCCGACCGCACCGTGCCCCTCGAGATCCGCGCCCCGGGCGAGCCCGTGCCCTACTACAACCACACCTTCGAGGAGCTGGGACTCTTCAAGACCGTCCCCGTTCTCCCCTTCTCCGCCAAGGGAACCCTCGGCTGGGCCCACTCCGACAAGGCGCTGGACGACGGTTCCTCCCAGTTCTTCCTGTTTCTCTTCGAGCCTGAGCTCACCCCCGCCGGTCTGAATCTCATCGACGGCCGCTATGCCGCCTTCGGCTACGTCGTCGACGGCTTCGATGTGCTTGACCAGCTCACCGCTGACGACCGCATCGTGGAGGCGCGCGTCGTCGACGGGGCCGAGAATCTCCGTGCCCATGCCTGAGGGGCTCCGCCTGGCGGACCTGGGGGAGGAGGAACTGATCCGTCGACTCGGTGCCTTCGCGCCCCCGGGCCAGTTTCTCGACGATGCGGCCCTGGTGCCCCCCGCGGCAGGTGCCCTGGTGATCAACACCGATCTCCTCGTGGAGGGTGTTCACTTCAGCGACGCCACGACGGGTCCGGTGGATGTGGGATGGCGGGCCGCCGCCGCCAACCTCTCCGACCTGGCGGCCACCGGATGCGTCCGGGTGGAAGGTCTCACGGTGGGTCTGGCCGCGCCGTCGGGCACCCCCTGGTCCTGGGTGGAGGGGGTGTACGAAGGCCTCACGGCCGCCCTGGCCCCCCATGGTGCCGTGCTGCTGGGCGGCGACTGCAGCAGTGCCGGCCAGCGCCTGCTGGCGGTCACCGCCCTGGGCCGCCTGCCGGGCGAGTCGGGCACGGCCGGCATCCATCGCTGTGACGGGCGTCCCGGGGATTCCCTGGTGAGCACGGGTCCCCATGGCCTGAGCCGACTGGGCCTGGCCCTGCTGCGCCGCGAAGCGGCCCAGGGCGATGCCCTGCCCACGTCACCCGCACCCGAACTGCAGCGCCGGGCCGTGCAGGCTCACCGGCGCCCGCGGCCCCGGCTGGATGCGGTCGCCGCCCTCGCCGAGAGCCGCCCCGGTCGCCTCCCCTGGCGGGTGGGAGGCTGCGACAGCAGCGACGGGCTCGGCGCGGCGGTCACGGCGGTGGCCCGGGCCAGCGGCTGCGGCGCGATCCTCGACCGTCGTTTGCTGCCGCTCGACCCGGCCATGGCCGAACTGCCCCGGTCTGAGGAGTGGTGTCTGGCCGGTGGAGAGGACTTCGAACTGGTGCTGGCGCTCGATCCGGAATGGGCGGAACGCCTGCTGGAGAGGCTGCCCGGGGCGTGCCGCTTCGGTCAGCTGGTGGAAGGGGACGGTTCGGAGCCGATCCGCTGGGCCGGCAAGGAGGAACCCCCCGGGCCCGCGGCCGGGGGGTTCACCCACTTCGGCTGATCAGCCCTTCCAGTTGCGGGCCACCACCTCGGCGAGGTCCACGACGCGCTGGCTGTAGCCCCACTCGTTGTCGTACCAGGAAACGACCTTCACCATGTTGTCGCCCATCACCA
>CAZVPB010000080.1:0-10047 GCA_964628165.1 uncultured Cyanobium sp. | reverse complement strand
GATAGGGGAAGCGGTCGTAGAAGGCGCTCACCACCGGGGTGGCGGCATCGCTGGGGGAGGTCATCGGCAGGGCGGCGGCGGCTCAAGTGTGGGCCTGCGGCGGGCGCTGCAAACATTTGTTCATCGCCGCCGGGGTGGCCGGGGAGCGAGCCGTAACGTGACCCAGCCCGGCTTGCTCCCGTTCATGACCGTGACCGCCAGCAGCGGCAGCACCAGGGTCGAACCGCAGCGCTACGACACCCTGCCGCTCTCCAGCGTCCGTCAGGCGGCACAGCAGGACCGCTTCCCGGAGATCCGGGAGCTCGACAATCTCGCCAACTTCTTCCGCAGCGGCCAGGTGCGGGTCGAGGCAGCCCGCCGCCTCTCCGCCGCCGCCGAGGTGATCGTGGGCCGGGCCGCCAACCGGATCTTCTCCGGCGGCACTCCTCTCTCCTATCTCGACGCTCCCCTCGTGCCGCGCGAGGGCGGCGGTGCCGCCGCGCTGGCCGCCGACCAGGTCGCCTTCCAGCGTTCGGTCCAGACCTTCGTGCAGGGATCCGGCGGCGGCGGCCTGCTCGGCCGCATCCTCGAGGGGGTGAAGGCAGAGCCCGACGTGCGGGTGGTGCTGCCCAGCGGCTTCAGCCCCATCTCCGTGGCCCGCTACGGCACGGCCCGCATGCGCAAGTCCCTGCGGGACATGGCCTGGTTCCTCCGCTACGTGGGCTACGCGGTGGTGGCCGGCGACCCCAGCATCCTGGCGGTGAACACCCGCGGCCTGCGGGACGTGCTGGAGCAGGCCTGCTCCCTGGCCGCCACGAACGTGGCCCTGCAGGAGATGCGGGCCGCCTCCGCCGCCATCCTCGGTGACATCCCCGAGGGGCGCCGCCTGGTGATCGAGTGCTTCAACGTGCTCCTCCAGGAACTGGAGATCCCCACCCCCTCGGCCCGCCAGAAGCTGGGCAGCCCCGAATCCCAGGGCCTGCAGCTGCCGGCCATCTACGCCCTCTCCGCCGAGGGCGCCCAGCGCTTCGTGATGCGGCCGGGCCTCTCCGGCCGGGAGAAGGCGGAGGTGATCCGCGCCGCCTACCGGCAGGTGTTCGAGCGCGACATCGTCAAGGGCTACTCCCAGCTGGTGTGCCCGGTGGAGGCCACCCAGGTGCGCCAGGGCCAGATCTCGATGCGGGAGTTCATCCGAGCCCTCGGCCGCAGCGAGGAATACCGCCGCCAGTTCTACGGCCGCTTCGTGAACAGCCGCGTGGTGGAGCTCGCCTTCCGCCACTTCCTCGGCCGCGGCGTGAGCTCCCTCGAGGAGTTCCGCCGCTACTTCGCGATCGTGAGCGAGCAGGGCCTGCCGGGCCTGGTCGACTCCATCGTCAACGGGCTGGAGTACGCCCGCGTCTTCGGCGAGGAGACGGTGCCCTACCTGCGGGACATCGGCGAGGAGGCCCAGGAGAGCGCCGGCTGGGGCTCCAACCGCAAGCTCTTCCGCTACAGCGCCCCGTTCGAGGGGGCGCCCCAGTACGTCACCCTCTACGCCTCCTACCGGCAGCCCGCCGCCGACCAGCATCCCTACGGCGGCGGCAACGACCCCCTCGGCCTCACCTACGGCGCGATCTTCCCGTCCGCCACCGCCTCGGTGGCCACACGCCCGGCCCCGATCGGCTACGACAGCCGCCGCATCCTCATCGGCAACGGCATGAAGCAGCCGGGCCAGATGGACAGCCCCGACTTCCGCCGCTCCGTGCCGCGCCGGGTCGGGCCGAAGGTGGCACGGCTCCAGCAGATCGCCACCGGCGGAGGCTCCGTGCCACGCCGCAGCGGCCAGCCCAGCATCCGCGCCACCGAATCCTCCACCCAGGCCGTGCTGCGGGCCGTCTACGTGCAGGTGCTCGGCACCGCCGGCTACGACGGCGAGCGCAACACCGTGGAGGAGATCAAGCTCGAGAACGGCGACATCACCCTGCGGGAGTTCGTGCGGCAGGTGGCCCGCTCCGACGCCTTCCGGCGGCGCTACTGGAGCGGCCTCTACATCACCAAGGCGATCGAGGTGATGCACCGCCGCCTGCTGGGCCGTCCCACCTTCGGCCGCTGGGAGATCGACGCCTACTTCGACACCGCCGCCCGGAAGGGCTTCTACGGCGTGGTCGACGCGATCATCGACAGCGCCGAGTACACCCAGTGCTTCGGCGAGGACACGGTCCCCTACGAGCGGTTCATCACCCCTGCCGACCGCAACGCCCGCCGGGTTCCCGCCCTGCGCAGGCCTCTGGACGTGTCCGGCATCGCGGACCTCAGCCTCCAGCAGCGCCCGGACGTGCCGGCACAGCAGCAGATCCGCACCGTCGCGGACGTGGTGCCCCGCAACCTGCCGGCCCCCCGCGCCGTGCGCGGCAGCTGGAGCGCCAAGGTGAGCGGAGGCGAGTCCACCCCCACCTCCGCCCCCACCGCCCCGGGCGGCCCCCAGAGCCTCCGGCAGCCGCCGCCCCCCACCCGCACCTGGAGCGAGCCCCGCTGGCAGCCCGGCGGCGGAGCGGCGCCCATCTGGCGCAGCGGCGTCGCCGCCCCGCCGGCGGCGATCCCCACCGTCGGCGTGGCCGCCGCCCAGTGGCGGGCCAGCGTGGGCGAGGGAATCGCCCCCAGCCTCGTCCAGCAGCCGCGGGCGGCGATGGCCAAGGCCCTCCGCCCCGGCACACCCCAGGGCTTCTCCCGCCGCCGCAGCCTCGGCAGGCCAGTCCAGCTCAGCGGCAGCGCCAGCGAGGACCGGCTGCGGGAGGTGGTGGACGCCACCTACCGCCAGCTGCTCAACCGGGTGCCCTTCGCCGCCGAGCGTCTCGGCGACGCCGAGTCCCAGCTGCGGGACGGCCAGCTTTCGGTGGCGGAGTTCGTGGCCCAGGTGGCCGGCAGCGACCTCTTCCAGCAGCGTCTGCTGCGGATGGCCCCCCTGCGGGCCGCCTCCGCCGCCTACCTCGCCCTGCTGGGCCGTGCCGCCCAGCCCGACGAGGTGAGCCGTTTCCTCGCGGTGCGGGCCCAGTCGGGCCAGCAGGCGGCCCTCGCCCGGATCCTCGACGGGGACGAGTACTCCCATGCCTTCGGCCGCGACACGGTTCCCTTCCTGAGGGGGCTGGCCACCGCCGATGGCGTGCCCCTGGTGACGGTGAACCGCACCGCCGCCCTCTACGGCGGCAACGCCGGCCTCACGCCGGCGCCGCGGGGAGCCATCTGATCCGCCGGGTCCGCGTTCCCGCCTCACCGCAGGAACACGAATGGAAGCCTTCCGATCACAGGTCGCGAAGGCTTCTTTTTCGTTTCGGAATTGCTGTTGCGCAGGAGTTGAAGATGAAGGAATGCTGCGAAGGCGAGCTATCAACAATGCCTTCCAGATCCCTTGCGGGACAAGGGCTTTGCCGGATCGCCAAGCCGTGAAGAACTGTTACCGCCGCTCCGGATGGAGAGGGGTGCTGCCACAGAATGATCCCGCGATCGGCAAAACCGATCCACCCCTCACCCACCGGATACCGGTCTCCTTCATCGGTGACCGCTTGTTTCGAGGCAGAACTGCATGAGCATCGTCTCCAACTCGATCATCAACGCGGACGCCGAAGCCCGCTACCTCAGCCCTGGCGAACTCGACCAGATCAAGTCCTTCGTGACCGGCGGCCAGCGCCGACTGCGGGTGGCTCAGGTCCTGGCCGAGAGCCGTGAGCGAATCGTCAAGCAGGCCGGCGGCCAGCTCTTCCAGAGGCGGCCCGACATCATCTCCCCCGGCGGCAACGCCTACGGCGAGGAGATGACGGCCAGCTGCCTGCGCGACATGGACTACTACCTGCGTCTGGTGACGTACGGCGTGGTCGCCGGCGACGTGACCCCGATCGAGGAGATCGGCATCATCGGCGCCAAGGAGATGTATCGCGCCCTGGGAACCCCCCTGGAAGCAATGGCGGAAGCCGTGCGCGAGATGAAGTCCGTGGCCACCAGCATCCTCACCGGCGCCGACGCCGAGGAAGCCGGCTTCTACTTCGACTACGTGGCTGGCGCCCTCTCCTGAGGCTTCCTCCCCTCCCCTTCCCCGCCCCCTCCCAGGATCCATGCAAGACGCCATCACCAACGTCATCAACCAGGCCGACGTCCAGGGTCTCTACCTGGATGGCAACGCGATGGGACGCCTCGAGCAGTACTTCGCCAGCGGCGAACTCCGCGTGCGCGCCGCCGCCACCATCAGCGCCAATGCCTCGGCGATCATCAAGGAAGCCGTCGCCAAGTCGCTGCTCTATTCGGACATCACCCGTCCGGGCGGCAACATGTACACCACCCGTCGCTACGCGGCCTGCATCCGCGACCTCGACTACTACCTCCGCTACGCCACCTACGCCATGCTGGCCGGGGACACCTCGATCCTCGACGAGCGTGTGCTGAATGGCCTCAAGGAGACCTACAACTCCCTGGGCGTGCCCATCGGCGCCACGGTTCAGTCGATCCAGGCGATGAAGGAGGCCACCGCCGCTCTGGTGGGTCCCGACGCCGGTCGCGAGATGGCCGTCTACTTCGACTACATCTGCTCCGGCCTGGGCTGATCCATGCGTCTCTTCAAGATCACCGCCTGCATCCCCTGCCCCGAAAAGGTGCGCAGCCAGCGCGAACTGCAGAACACCTACTTCACGAAGTGGGTTCCCTACAGCAGCTGGTTCGCGGAACAGCAGCGGATCATGAAGCAGGGCGGAAAAATCCTCAAGGTGGAACTCGCCACCGGCAGGCGTCAGGTCAACGTCGGCAACTGAGTCCCCCGCACCACCCTCCAGGCCCGGCCATCGCCGGGCCTTTTTCATGACCGGCGGGCCTCCACGGGGCTCGACAAACCCCTCCCCGCCACGGCTCAATGGGCCTCGATCCCTCCACCCCTCCGCCGCCTTGACCGGAACGTCCGCCACGACCCTGGAGCCGAGGGACGGCCCGGCCGGCCACGGTCCGCAGCGTCGCCCGCCTCTCCTGCCGCTGGCCTGGGAGGCCTGGCCCTCCGAGGCCCGCCTGCTGGCGGGTCTGCTGGGCCTGTGGTGCCTGCTGGGGCTGCTGGTGCTGGGGTCGGCGAGCTGGTGGGTGGCGGCCCGCGAGATGGGCGATGCCGCCTACTACATCAAGCGGCAGGCGATCTGGCTGGTGGCCAGCTGGGGCCTCTTTCTCTTCGCCATCCGCACCCCCATGCGGCGCTGGCTGCACCGGGCCGCGCCGGCCCTGCTGGCGGGCCTGCTGCTGGTGGGCGCCACCCTCGTGATCGGCGACACGGTGAACGGCGCCAGCCGCTGGCTGGTGCTCGGCCCGATCCAGATTCAGCCCACCGAACTCGTGAAGCCCTTCGTGGTGCTTCAGGGGGCGGTGCTCTTCTCCCACTGGCGCCGCATCGGCCTCGACCAGAAGCTGCTCTGGATCGCCGTCTTCGGCATCCTCATCCTGCTCGTGCTGAAGCAGCCCAACCTCAGCACCGCCGCCCTGATGGGCCTCCTGCTCTGGCTCATGGCCCTGGCGGCGGGGCTGCCTCTCTTCCTGCTGCTGGGCTCCGCCACCGCGGGGGGCATGGTGGGCACCGCCAGCATCCTCGTCAACGAGTACCAGCGGCTGCGGGTCACCGCCTTCCTCGACCCCTGGAAGGACCCCCAGGGCAGTGGCTACCAGCTGGTGCAGAGCCTCATGGCGATCGGCTCCGGCGGGGTGCTCGGCGAGGGGTTCGGACTCTCCACCCAGAAGCTCCAGTACCTGCCGATCCAGACGACCGACTTCATCTTCGCCGTCTACGCCGAGGAATTCGGCTTCGTGGGCTCGGTGATGCTGCTCCTGTTCCTCATGCTCTTCGGCTTCGTGGGCATGCGGGTGGCGATGGGCTGCCGCAGCCAGCAGCACCGCCTCGTCGCGATCGGTGTGACGATCCTGCTGGTGGGCCAGTCGATCCTCAACATCGCCGTGGCGAGCGGGTCGATGCCCACCACCGGCCTCCCCCTGCCGATGATCAGCTACGGCGGGAACTCCCTGATGGCCAGCCTGCTGCTCGGCGGCCTGCTGGTGCGCTGCTCGCTCGAGTCCAGGGCGCTGGAGCGCACGCCCTCCCGCCGGCGACGCTCCCCCCCTGTGCCGATAGGCTGACCTCCGGCCTTCTCCCACCGGCCCATGACCAGCCTCGGGCTGACGCTCGCCGACTGGGCACGGGGCAGTGAACAGCTGCTCCAGGCGTCCCTGGCGGACCCCGGCCCCCTCACCCTCGCCACCGTGTTCACCGGCGGGCTGCTCACCAGCCTCGGCCCCTGCTCCCTGTCGCTCCTGCCGGTCACCCTGGCCTACCTGGCGGGCTTCGGCGAACCCGGCGCCCGGCGGCACACCTCCCCCTGGCTGCGGAGCCTGAGCTTCGCGGTGGGCATCGTGGGCGCCCTGGTGCTGCTGGGCCTGGCCAGCGGCCTGATGGGGCGGCTCTACGGCCGGCTTCCCGACCAGGTCCCCCTGCTGGTGGCGGTGCTCGCGGTGGTGATGGGGCTCAATCTGCTGGGCCTGCTGCGGTTTCCGCTGCCGGCCGGACCGGACCCGGAGGCGTGGCGCCGCCGTGTTCCGGCGCCCCTCGGGCCCCTGGCGGCCGGCCTTGCCTTCGGCCTGGCGGCCACCCCCTGCACCACGCCGGTGCTGGCGGTGCTGCTGGCCTGGATGGCGCAGCACGGCCGTCCGCTGCAGAGCATGGTGATGCTCACCTTCTTCGGCGCGGGCCAGGTGGTGCCGCTGCTGCTGGCGGGCACGGTCGCCGCGAGCCTTCCCGGTCTGCTGCGGCTGCGGGCGATGGGCCGCTGGATTCCGCCCCTCAGCGGTGTGGTGCTTCTGCTCACCGGTGGCCTGGCCCTGCTGGCCCGGCTGCCATGACTCCCGCCACCGGCCCGGTGCCCTCACCCCGCCGGCAGCTGCAGCGGCTGCTCGGCTGGATCAGCGACCTGCGGCTGGCGATCGGCCTGCTGCTGCTCATCGCCCTCGCCAGCGGGATCGGCACGGCGATCCCCCAGAAGGAGCCCGAGGCCTTCTATCACCAGCGCTACGACGCCCACCCCTGGCTCGGTCTGCTGCAGGCCGACGGGCTTCTGGGGCTGCAGCTCGACCATGTCTATTCGAGCGGCTGGTTCCTGGCCCTGCTCGCCTGGCTGGCCCTGTCGCTGCTGCTCTGCAGCTGGCGGCGGCAGTGGCCTGCCCTGCGCTCCTCCCTGAACTGGATCGACTACCGCGATCCCCGCCAGCTGAGCAAGCTCAGCGTGGCCGAGACCCGCCCCAGTGAAGAACCCGCACGGCAGCTGGAGCGGCTGGCCGAGGAGCTCGATGCCGGCGGCTGGCAGGTGCGCCGCCAGCCCGGCCGGCTTGCGGCCCGGCGGGGCGTGGTGGGTCGCGTCGGCCCCCTGCTCGTGCACGCCGGTCTGGTGCTGCTGATGCTGGGGGCCGCCTGGGGGGCCCTGGCGGGCCAGAGGCTGGAACGGTTCCTGCCCACCGGCCAGGAACTGGAGCTGATCGACCGCCGCGGCAATCCCCAGCTGATCCTTGCCCTCGACGACTTCACGATCCAGCGGGATCCGGCGGGCAGGCCCGAGCAGTTCACCTCCCGGCTGCGGCTGGTGGCCCCGGGCGGCGACGGGGGCATGCCGGCCGAGGTGAGCGTCAACCATCCGCTGCGCCACCGGGGGCTCACCGTCTACCAGGCCGACTGGGCCCTGGCGGCCCTGAGGCTGCGGCTGGGGGCGAGTCCGGTGCTGGAGGTGCCCCTCCAGTCCTTCCCGCAGCTGGGCGAACAGATCTGGGGCGTGGTGCTGCCCACCCGGCCGGACGGTTCGGAGCCGGTGCTTCTCGCCCTCACCAGCGAACAGGGGCCGGTGGAGGTGTACGGCCCCGGCGGTGAGCTGCTGGGCCGGCTGAGCCCCGGCGGGCCGGCGGAGGAGGTGCAGGGTCTGCCGATCCGGGTGGAGAGCGTCCTGCCCGCCAGCGGACTGCTGCTCAAGCGCGATCCGGGGGTGCCCCTGGTCTACGCCGGATTCGCGGTGGCCCTGCTCGGCGGCGGCCTCAGCCTGGTGGCCACGCGCCAGCTCTGGGCCATCGCCGAACCCGGCCGCGTTCATGTGGGGGGCCTGTGCAACCGCAACCTCACCGGCTTCGCCGCCGAGCTGCCCGCCCTGCTCGAAGCGATGGGCAGCGGCGAGGCGAGGGCCGGAATTCAGCAGGGCTGACGGGAACCGTGGCTGACCCGCACCACCGTGTGGACGTTGCCCCGGGGATTGAAATCGGCCACCAGCTCCATCCACTGCGGATCGCAGGCCTCCACCAGGTCATCGAGGATGCGGTTGGCGGCCTCCTCATGGGAGATGGCCTGGTCGCGGTAGCCGTTCACGTAGAGCTTGAGGGCCTTCAGCTCCAGCACCCGCGGGCCCGGCTGGTACAGAAGCCGCAGCACCGCGAAGTCCGGGTAGCCCGAGAAGGGGCAGGTGCAGGTGAACTCCGGCAGTTCGATCGACACCTCATAGGGCCGGCCCGGCCGGGGATTGGGGAAGCAGATCAGCCGGGCCTCGGCGATCTCCCGCTCGCCGTAGCGGGGCGTGACGGTGCGCTCGGGCGGCGCGGCGGAGGCCGGCGGGCTGGAGCCCATGGGGGAGGCGGGAACGGGGAATGTGTCGACCGTACCGGAAGTGGCCGGCCTGTCGGGTGGCCTCGACGGGCGGTAGCAACGGCTACCTCGATGGGGCAACCCCTCGGGCCTAATGGTGCTGATCCCGCCGGCCCCTTCCAGCAGCTTCATCCATGAAAAAAGTCGAGGCCATCATCCGCCCGTTCAAGCTCGAGGACGTCAAGATCGCCCTGGTCAACGCCGGCATCGTCGGCATGACCGTGAGCGAGGTCCGCGGCTTCGGACGCCAGAAGGGCCAGGTGGAACGCTACCGGGGCTCGGAGTTCACCGTCGAGTTCCTGCAGAAGCTGAAGCTGGAGATCGTCGTCGACGACGAACGGGTCGACACGGTGGTGAAGGCGATCCAGGAGGCGGCCCGCACCGGCGAGATCGGCGACGGCAAGATCTTCATCAACACGATCGACTCGGTGATCCGGATCCGCACCGGCGATCGCGACAGCGGCGCCATCTGAGCACCCCCGGCGCCCTGGTGAAGCCTTCACGTCTTCGCCAGGGCGCCGGCCACCACCGCGGCGATGGCCGGCCCATCCACCGCCCCCTCCGCCGCCATGGTGGCGGGCTCCCGCAGCCACAGAAGGTATTCATGGTTGCCTGCGGGGCCGGTGAGCGGTGAGGCCACCAGCCCCGCAGGCCCCCAGCCCACCCCGCCCGCCGCCGTGATCACCGCACCGATCGCATCCCGGTGGGCGGCGGGATCCCGCACCACACCGCCCTTCCCCACCCGCTCGCGCCCCACCTCGAACTGGGGCTTCACCAGCAGCACCGCCTCGGTCCCCGGCCCCGCCAGCAGACCCCGGAGGGCCGGCAGCACCCGGCCGAGCGAGATGAACGACACGTCCGCCACCGCCAGGTCGGGCCGGGGGTCGGCGGGGCCGTAGAGCTGCTCGGGGGTCAGCAGGCGCAGGTTGGTGCGCTCCCGCAGCACCACCCGCGGATCGTTGCGCAGCGACCAGGCCGTCTGGCCGTACCCCACATCGATGCCGTACACCCGGGCGGCGCCGTGCTGCAGCAGGCAGTCGGTGAACCCGCCGGTGGAGATGCCCGCGTCGAGGCAGACCCGGTCCCGCACGTGGACCGGCAGCGACGACAGGGCGGCCTCGAGCTTCTCGCCGCCCCGCGACACGAACCGCGGCGGCCGGTCCACCGCCAGCGGCAGATCGGCCTTCACCTCGGTGCCGGGTTTGTCGAGCACGGTGGTGCCGCTGCGCACCCGACCGGCGCGGATCAGCTGCTGGGCCTGGGCCCGGCTGACCGCCAGCCCCCGCTCCACCAGTTCCAGATCGAGGCGGCGGCGGGCCATCGGGCTCCCGTCTGCGCTGCGGGCCATCGAACGACGGAATGGCGGCCCGAGACCTTGGCACGTTCCCTCCCCCGACGCCCCTCCC
>CAZVPB010000079.1:0-10084 GCA_964628165.1 uncultured Cyanobium sp. | reverse complement strand
GGCGGCCTGGGCGGGGCCCGTTGCCGGACCGTGGCCGCCCACGCCGTGCATAACGGCCTCACCCAGCTCGCCGCCAGCCACCATCGGCTGCATGGCGAGAAGGTGGGCTTCGGCATCCTCGTGCAGCTCCGACTCGAGGAGCGGCTCGGCGGCAGCCGCCTCGCGGCCCAGGCCCGCCGCCAGCTCCTCCCCTTCTTCCGCTCCCTGGGGCTGCCGGTCGACCTGGAGGATCTGAGGCTGGCGGGGGCGAGCTATGCCGATCTCCTGCAGGCGTGCGTCTTCGCCTGCCGTGAGGGGTCGGATCTGCACCACCTCCCCTTCGCGGTCGAACCCGGCGAACTCCTGGCCGCCATGGTGAGCACCACCGCGGAGCTGCAGCCGGCGTGAGCGCAGCGACTTCCCTGGTCCCGCCCACCGAGCGGCACCTCGCCTGCAGGGCGCTGGTGGAGGAGGCGGCCTCCGGCCTCCTCGATCCCCTCGGCCGCCAGCTGGCGGCGGCGGTGCAGTGGTGGGAGCTGCCCGGCCTGCCGGAGCGGTGGCCGGTCGCCGTGACCGGAACGGGACCTCCTCTGCTGCTGCTGCACGGCTTCGACAGCTCCTTCCTCGAATTCCGCCGGCTCGCACCCCTGCTGGCGTCCCGCCACCGCCTGGTGATCCCCGACCTGTACGGCTTCGGCTTCACTCCCCGCCTGGGCGGCGCATCCCATGGCCCGGCGGAAGTGCTGGCCCATCTCGAGGCGGTGCTCGCCGTCCTCTCCCAGCGGGAGACGGCCGTTCCGGTGGGGCTGATCGGCGCCTCGATGGGCGGTGCGGTGGCCGTGGAGCTGGCCCGTCGCCAGACCGCCCGGATCGAGCGCCTCCTGCTGCTGGCGCCGGCGGGCCTCACGGGCCGGCCGATGCCCCTGCCGCCGGTGCTGGACGGCCTGGGGGTGCGCTTCCTGGCGTTGCCCGGCGTGCGGCGGGGCCTCTGCCGCAGCGCCTTCGCCGATCCCGATGCCGGGGTCGGCGAGGCCGAACTGGAGATCGCCTCGCTGCACCTGCAGGCTCCCGGCTGGGCCGAGTCGCTGCGCCGTTTCGCCCGCTCCGGCGGCTTCGCCGGCTGTGGGTTGCCCCTGCCCACCCAGCCCCTGCAGGTGCTCTGGGGGGCGGAGGACCGCATCCTGCGGCCTCCCCAGAAGCGGGCGGCCCACGAACTGCTGGGGGACCGGCTGGTGGAACTGACGGCCTGCGGCCATCTTCCCCACCTCGACCAGCCCGGGGCGGTGGCGAGCCACTGGTTCGACCGATGAGGCCCCATCTCCCTGCGGTGTGGCGCCGGTTCCTCGTCGTTGCCGGTCTGCTTCTCATGCTGGCCTTGCCCGTCCTGCCGGCCGAGGCCTCGCTGCTCCATCTGGAGGGTCCCGTTCCGGAGGACCTGGGGGTGAGCGAGGGCCATCTCTCCGCCTGCGCCTCGCCGGCCCACTGCGCACGGCAGGACTGGACCGTGGCGGATCCCGAGGCCGCCCTGGCGTCCCTTCTGCCGGCGGTGCTGGCGCTGGAGGGGGTGGACGTGGTGGAGACCCGCGACGGCTACCTCCACGCCACGGTGACCAGCCGCGTGTTCGGTTTCGTGGACGATCTCGAGCTGTACGCCAACCGGCGGGACGGGCTGGTGGAGGCGCGGTCGGTGTCCCGGCTGGGGGAGAGCGATCTGGGGGTGAACGCCGGTCGGCTGGAGCGGCTCCGCGCCGCCCTCCCGACCGCCTGAGGATGGGCCAGGGCCTCAGCCCTCGCCGCCTTCGCCTCCCTCACCTCCTTCATCTCCCTCTCCCCCTTCACCTCCCTCGCCGCCTTCACCCCCTTCCATCTCGCCGGCGGCCGGGGCGCTCATCTCCGGGGTGCCCTCACCGGCCTCGCCGCCCTCCATGGGTTCGGGGGTGCGGCCGCAGCCCATGGTGCCGGCCACCAGGCCGGCGGTGGCGAGGAAGAGGGCGATGCTGGGGCGGGCCATGGTGCTGGAGGCGATTCGGCACCATTGTTCGCAGGCCGCCAACCGGCCGGTGTCATTCCGTCACGGCTGCGGGTGACATCGGTCACATCCCCATGCGTTTCGTTCTCGCTCCGCTCCTGTCCGCCGACCGCGTGGCCGAGATCCGCCGCGAACTGCTGGCGGAGGAGGAAGCCTGGCGGTCCGGTGCGGAGACGGCGGGCTGGCATGCCCGTGAGGTGAAGCGCAACCTGCAGCTGGACCGTTCCTGCGCCCTTCACCGCCGGCTTGCCGCGTCCCTCGCCGGGGATCTGCTGGGCCATCCGCTGCTGCAGGCGGCGGCCCTGCCGCGCAGGATCCACGGCCTGCTGTTTTCCCGTGCCGCCGGCGGCCAGGGATACGGCCGCCATGTGGACAACGCCTTCATGGCGGAGGGACGCTCCGATCTCTCCTTCACCGTGTTCCTCACCGATCCGGCGGACTACCGCGGCGGCGACCTGGTGCTGGAGTCCCCCGCCGGCGAGGAGAGCGTTCGCCTGCCGGCCGGCCATGCGCTGGTGTACCCCAGCACCCTCCTCCACCGGGTCGACACCGTCCGGGAGGGGGAGCGGCTCGTGGCGGTGGGCTGGATCCAGAGCCGTGTCCGCTCGGCCGAGCGGCGGGAGCTGCTCTTCGAGCTCGACACGGCGCGACGGGCCCTCTTCCGCACCGAGGGCAAGGGGGAGGTGTTCGACCTGGTGAGCCGCAGCTACACCAATCTGCTGAGGATGTGGGGGGAATGAGCCGGCCGTGAGCCGCGTGCTGCTGCTGATGTTCCTGCTGCTGGCCCTCCCCGCCGGCGCCTACGACCGGGTGGCCTGCCGGGATCTGCGGGACCGCCGCGATGGCCTGGGCCGTGAGGCGCTGGAGCTGGAGCTGGAGCTGGTGCGGCGGATCCGGAGGCAGCTCTGTCCCGAGCTGAGCCGCCTCGCCGAGGCCGCCAATGCGGTGGAGGAGGAGTTCGAACCGATCGACTTCGGCGCCCTGCGCCGCTGCCGCCGGCAGACCGAGGAACGGCTGGCGGCGACGCGGCCGGTTCTTTTCCGCAACCGGCTCGAATTTCCCTTCTACACCGAACGCGGCGCCGGCCTGGCGCGGCAGGCGGACCGTCTCGCCGGGCGCATGGAGAGGGAAGGATGCCCGGACCTCCCCTGAGCCGTGGACCTGCCTCCGCCAACTGGTTCATCGCCCTGGCGGTGCCCCCCCTGCCCGCCTGGGAGTGCCTCACCCGGGGGCTGCCGGCGGGAATGCGCCGCTTCGACCCCCTGGACCGGCACCTCACCCTGGCCTTCCTGGGCCCCTGCGGCCCCGGGCCGGCGGGGCGGGCCTGGGACGCCCTGGCCGGCAGGAGCCACCCTGCGATCGACGCGACCGCGGGGGCCTGGCGAGCGATGGGGCCCCGCGACCGGCCCTCCGCCTATGCCCTCACCCTGGCCAGGGGGCATGGGCCGGCCGCCGGGCTGATCGCCGACTGGGGGGACCGGGCGCTGGTCGCGGCGGGACTGCCGCCGGCACGATGCCCTCCTCTCCCCCACATCACCCTGGCCCGCCCGCCGCGGCGGCGGGCCGCGGCGCTCCGGCGGCCCATGCGCGCCTGGATGGGGCGGGCGCCGCTGCCGTCGGGAGCCTTCCGCCTGGAGACCCTGGCGCTCTACACATGGTCGACCGACCGTTCCCTGCGCCTCTTCCGGATCGTGGCCGCAAGGCCCCTCGATTCGCCAGAGTCGCCGCCGAGTCCGTGCCGCATCGACCCATGACCAGCGACCCCGCCGCCGCGTCGAATCCACCGGACCGCAAGGCGATCCTCGCCGCCTCGGCGCCGTGGCTCGGCGCCCTGCTCAACCTGCTGCCAGGGCTCGGCAGCGGCTACATCTATCAGCGCCGCTGGCCGGCCTACTGGATCACCTCGCTGCTGGCGACGGCCTGGTTCCTGCTGGGGGCGAGGCTCGGAGGGGCCGACGACCTGAGCCGTGATCCCACCGAGGCGCTGGTCGGCTTCGGCGGTCTGCTGCTGCTGGCTCTCGTCACCGCCGGCGAGGCCTTCCTGGCGGCCCGTCGGGCGCGGATGGACTGACATGGCCGCCGATCGTCCGCCAGCCTCCGCCGGCCCGGTGATGGGTCTCCTCTCCCGCGGTCTCGAGGTGTGGCTGCGGCAGCAGTGCGAGGCCATCGACCAACTGGAGATCCAGCTCGAGGGGTCGGCCGCGGCGCTCCTCCAGGGCCGTCTGGAGGGGGCGGGCCTGGAGGCGGCCGGCGTCAGCTACGAACGGCTGCTGATCGAGCGGGTGCGGCTCCGGAGTGATCCCCTGCGGGTGCGGATGGGGCGGCTGCTGCGCCACCGCACCCTGGAACTGGAACAGCCCTTCCTCATCCGCGGCCGGATCGAGTTCTCGGGGGAGGGCCTCAGCCGGGCGCTGCGGGACCCGCGCTGGAGGGAGCTGTCGGAGTCCCTGGCGGAGCGGCTGCTGGGCGGCGGAGATCTCGCAGCGGTGATCCTGGCGGCGGACCACCTGGTGCTCGTGCCTGACGCGGCGGCGGAGTCCGCCGGTCCAGGTCGGTCGGCCCGCATCGAGGCGACCCCGGAAGGCCTGGTGCTCCAGCCGCTCGACGGCGGCCGGGCCGCCACCATTCCCCTCGATCCCGACCTGCAGATCGAGCGGGCCTGGATCGAGACGGGGCGCCTCCTGCTGGAGGGGGCGGCCCGGGTGCGACCGTGATCAGCTCCGCTCCAGCAGCGGCAGCACGAGGGTGACCAGCGAGTACACCACCGCCGGCACGAACAGATAGCTGTCGATCCGGTCGAGGATGCCGCCGTGGCCGGGGATGGCGTCGCCGGAATCCTTCAGGCCGGCATCCCGCTTCATCATCGACTCGGTGAGATCGCCCACCAGGGCGAACACGGCCACCACCGCGCCGAGCAGGGCACCGATCAGGGCTCCGAAGCGCCAGCCGATCGCCACGCCGCCCACCGCCCCCGTCGCCACCGCGCAGGCGATGCCGCCGAGGGCCCCCTCCACGGTCTTGCCGGGGGAGATGGGGGAGAGGGGGCGCTGGCCGAAGCGGCGTCCGATCACGTAGCCGCCGATGTCGGTGGCCACGATCAGCAGGATGGCCAGCAGGGTGAGGGCCATGCCGGCGGTCGCCCCGCCCCCCCTCCCCGCCAGGTTCGGGGCGAGGGCGGGATCGACGAGTTCCCGCAGCTTGATCCAGTGGCTGGGCAGGAAGCCCAGGTAGAAGAGCCCGAAGATCGAGGCGGCGATGTCGGCGATGGTGCCGGTGATCGGCTGCAGCAGCAGCCATCCGCAGATCACCGCGCCGGAGGCCGGCAGCACGGCGGCCGCCACGTCGGTGCCGAGCCAGCCGCCCACACTCGCCGCCTGGGTGGAGAGCAGCAGCAGCTGAACCGCCACGAGGGTGGTCTTGGTGGCGGGCCGGATGCCCTTGAACTGGGCCATGCGGAAGAACTCCAGCAGGCCCAGGTGAACGATCACACCCACCGCGACGGTGAACCACCAGCCGCCCAGCAGCACCACCACCAGCCCGAAGCCGCCCGCGGCGAGGCCGCTGAGCAGCCGGGCCAGGGAGGTGGCGGTGCGGGGGGCGGGAATCAACGTTCGGCCGCGATCACGAACAGCGGCTCGGCGGCCGCCAGCTTGGCCTGGCTGCCGCGACGCTGCATGCGGTGCACCGTGGCCTGCACCACCTGCACATCCCGGGCCCCGAGCTGCGCCAGCGTGTCGGTCGCATCCACCAGGCCCTCGAGGCTCACCGTGCTGATCACCACCCGTCCCGACTCCCGCAGGGCCTCCCACACCGACCGCAGCACGTCCCCGAGGGGCCGCCCCACCTCCAGCAGCACCCGGTCCGGGTGAGGCGGCAGGCAGGCCAGATCGTCGGGGGCGCGGCCGGCGTGGATGTGGAGGTTGGTGATGCCGAAGCGCCGCCGGTTCGCCTCCAGCAGCTCGATCGCCTCGGGATCCCGCTCCAGGGTGTGCACCGCCCCGGCGGGCAGGAGCCGGGCGATCTCCAGGGCCAGGGCGCCGGTGCCGCCGCCCACATCCCACACCAGCGAGTCGGCCCGGGGACGGAGGTGGGCCAGCAGCATCACCCGCAGTTCCATCGGGGTGGGGGCGAAGCCCGGGGCCTCCTCGAAGCTGCCGTCGGGCAGGCCGGGGGTGACGAAGTCCCAGCGGAAGGCCGTCGTGTCCGCCATCGGCCCCCTCACCGCTCGGCCACGACCTTCACCGTATCAGCGAGAGCCCCGGGCCAGAGACCTCCCTGCCGGGCCAGCCATGCCGCCCTCGCCGCGTCGATCCTCTCGCCGGGGATGAGCAGAGGAATCCCCGGCGGGTAGGGACACACCGGTTCCGCCGCGATCCTGCCGGCCGCCTCCTGCGGCGGCAGCGCCTCATGGCGTGCCCGCCAGGCCGTCTCCAGCGGCAGTTCCGGCGTGGCCACCAGCGGCACCGGCGGCGCCGTCAGGGGGGGCAGAGGGTCCCCCGCCGCCCGTGCGCGGACCTCCTGCCGCAGCCGCTCCAGCGCCTCGATCAGCCGGCCCGCCAGGCGCGCGGGCGGGGCCATCCCCAGGCAGAAGGTGAGGGTGGCGGCGCCGGGCAGCTCGGCGATCACCCCGCGGCGCTGCAGTCGGTCATCCGCCTCGAAGCCGCTCAGCCCCAGCGGCCGGGTGGCGAGCACCAGCCGCAGCGGATCGGCATTGGGCACGAGCTGGAACTCCCGTTCCTCCAGCCGGCGGCGCAGCCGCGCCGCCGCCCTCTCCGCCCGGGCCCGCCGCCGCCGGCCTTCACCGGAGCGGAGCTCCTCGAGGGCCGCCGCCGCCGAGGCCAGCAGCAGGGCGCTGGGGCTGGAGGTCTGCAGCCAGAGCAGGGCACGGGCGATGGACGCCGGGTCGATGCGTCCCCGCCGGCCCAGCAGGGCGGCGCTCTGGGCCAGTCCACCGGCGGATTTCTGGAGCGAGAGCACGGTGAGGTCGGCACCGGCCGCGACGGCCTCCCCCCTCCCGTGGGCCTGGTCCACCAGCACCGGCAGCGGGCCGCAGGAGGCCTCGGCCCGGCGGACCTCCGCCACCAGGCCGGCCATGTCGGCGGCGAGGCCCTCGTAGGTGGGGTCCACGAGCACCACGGCGGCGAGGGGGCCGTCCGCCAGGGCCCCCTCCAGCACCCTGCGCAGGTGGGCCGGGCCCGGCGGCTGCCACAGGCCGGTGCGGCCGCAGCAGGGAAGTTCGAAGAGCACCGGCTGCAGCCGGCCCAGCAGGCAGCCGTGCAGCAGCGACCGGTGCAGGTTGCGGGGCAGCAGCACCCGTGCGCCGGGGGGGCAGAGGCCCAGCAGGGCGGCCTGGAGCAGTCCGCTCGCTCCGTTCACGCCGAACCAGCAGTGGTGGGCGCCGAAGAGCGCGGCGGCCCGCCGCTGGGCCTCCGCGACGGCTCCCTCTTCTTCGAGGGGGCCGCCGAAGCCCGGCAGTTCCGGAAGATCCCAGGAGCCGGGGCGGCGGCGCAGCAGCCGCGCCAGGAAGGGGGAGAGCCCCCGGCCACGGCCGTGGGCGGGGAGATGGAGATCCAGCTCGCCGCGCCGGCCGAACAGGTCCGCCAGAGGTTCCGTCGGACCGGGGTTCATGGAGGTCCGGTGGATCTGCCTAGAGTCGCATCCAGCACTTCGATCCTCCCTGGAAGAGACCGTCCCCGGGCCCTCGGAGGCCGGCGGCGAGCCGGCCGCTCCCCTCTCCCCCGCCCCCGCTGAGGAACTTTTCTTCTACGAACCCGCGGCGGATCTGCGCTGGCTCCTGCTCCGCCCCTGGATTCTCATCCCGCGGCTGCTCACGATCCTCTGGCGGATCGGCGGTCTCGCCCTGGTCCTGGCGGTGCAGGCCAGCAGCCCCGATCCGCGCCTGCATCAGCGGCTGGCGCGCCGCATCCTCAACACCCTCTCGGACCTCGGGCCCTGCTTCATCAAGGTGGGGCAGGCCCTCTCCACCCGGCCCGACCTCGTGCGGCGCGACTGGCTGGAGGAGCTCACCCGGCTGCAGGACGATCTGCCCCCCTTTCCCCACGAGGTGACGCTGCGGCTGATCGAGGAGGAACTGGGCCGGCCCGTGCAGGAGCTGTTCGCGGAGTTTCCCGACTATCCGGTGGCGGCGGCCAGTCTGGGGCAGGTCTACCGGGCCCGTCTCGCCGATGGCCGGTGGGTGGCGGTGAAGGTGCAGCGGCCCAACCTGCCGTTTCTGCTGCGCCGGGATCTGGTGATCATCCGGGTGCTCGCCGTGCTGGCGGCGCCCTACCTCCCCCTCAACCTCGGCTTCGGGCTCGGATCGATCATCGACGAGTTCGGCCGCAGCCTCTACGAGGAGATCGACTACCGGCGCGAGGCGGCGAACGCCGAACGGTTCGCCCAGCTGTTCGCCGACCACCCGGAGGTGACCATCCCACGGGTGGAACGGTCCCTCAGCAGCCGCCGGGTGCTCACCACCCAGTGGATCAACGGGCTCAAGCTGCGCAACCGCCGCGAGCTGGAGGCCCACCATCTCGACCCCACCGCCCTGATCCGCACCGGGGTGATCGCGGGGCTGCGGCAACTTCTCGAGTTCGGCTACTTCCACGCCGATCCGCATCCCGGCAATCTCTTCGCCCTGCCGGGCAAGACCGGGGATCTCGGCCACATGGCCTATGTGGACTTCGGCATGATGGATTCCATCAGTGATGCCGACCGGCTCACCCTCACGGGTGCCGTGGTGCACCTGATCAACCGCGACTTCGAGGCTCTTGCCCGCGACTTCCTCGCCCTGGGCTTCCTCAATCCCCGCTCCGATCTGCGGCCCATCGTTCCCGCCCTGGAGGAGGTGCTCGGCGGCGCCCTGGGGGAGAACGTGGGCAACTTCAACTTCAAGGCGATCACCGACCGCTTCTCGGAGCTGATGTACGACTATCCGTTCCGGGTGCCGGCCCGCTTCGCCCTGATCATCCGCGCCGTCGTGAGCCAGGAGGGGCTGGCCATCCGCCTCGATCCCGACTTCCGCATCATCCGGGTGGCCTATCCCTACGTGGCGCGCCGGCTCCTGGCCGGCGACACCGCCGAGATGCGGGACAAGCTGCTGGAGGTGATCTTCGACAGCCGGGGGCGCCTGCGCATCGAACGCCTGGAGAACCTCCTCCAGGTGGTGGAGAGTTCCGGCGGCAGCGGCGACCTGCTGCCGGTGGCCCGGGATGGGCTGCGTCTTCTGTTCGGTCCGGAGGGGAGCGGCCTGCGCCAGCGTCTGCTGCTCACCCTGGTGCGCGACGACCGCCTCCACACCGAGGACGTCCGTGCCCTGGCGGCCCTGGTGCGGCGCACCTTCTCCCCCCGCAAGCTCGCCGGCGACGTGCTGGCCCGGCTCAACCCGCTCGCCGCCTAGGGTTCGGCGATCCTCCCCACCCCAGCTCCCTTCCGTGCCCCTTCCCTCGCTCCTCCCCTTCGCCGACGTGTCCGAGGGGATCGGGGCCTTCGACCAGGAGGAGATCCTGCGGGCCTTCGCGGCCCTTCCCCGCCCTCCCTACGTCCTGGCGGCGGTGGGACTGGCCATCGGGGTGGTCTGCGGCCTCACCTTCGCCCGGCTGGTGCAGGACCGGCTGGAGGGCTGGAAGCAGGACCGGCTGGCCCTGCTGCCGCTGGCGACCCTGGAGACGGTGCTGCCGTGGGCCGGGCTGGTGATCGGGGTGACCCTCTTCATCGGGGCCGGGCTGCAGATCTTCGGTTTCGCCGGCGGCGCGGCCCTGCTGGTGGCCTTCGTGCTGTCGGTGGCGACGGCCGGAGCCCTGTGGGTCCAGCTCAGCCGCCTGATGGAGCAGGTGCAGGCCGGCACCTTCAGTGCCGTCGACTTCGACAACTTCGACCGCTTCTTCTGAATCCCCGCCGTCGACGCCTCAGGCCACCAGATAGGCGTCGAGGTCGGGGGACTGGCTGCGGATGCCCTCGAGGGCCCGGCGCTCCAGATTGCGGGTCTTGTCACGGCTCATGCCGAGGGTGCGGGCGATCGAGGTGAGGCTCATGGGCTCCTCCCCCTCCATGCCGTAGCGCATCTTCAGCACGCGG
>CAZVPB010000078.1:0-10142 GCA_964628165.1 uncultured Cyanobium sp. | reverse complement strand
GATCAGATCGCTCTGGGCCTTCACCGCCGCGGAGCAGTTGATGTAGCTCACCACGTAGTGGTCGGGATGGCGGGCCCGGAAGGCGGCGAAGGCGTCGGCGGGACAGCTGTCCGCCAGGCTGCAGCCCGCCTCCACGTCAGGCAGCAGAACGGTTCTCTGCGGGTTGAGGATCTTCGCCGTCTCCGCCATGAAGTGGACGCCGCAGAAGACGATCACCTCGGCCTCGGTGCTGGCGGCCCGGCGTGAAAGGTCCAGTGAGTCGCCGATGAAGTCGGCGATGTCCTGCACCTCGTCCTCCTGGTAGTAGTGCGCGAGGATCACCGCGTTGCGTTCGCGTCGCAGTTTCTCGATCGCCTGGCGCAGGTCCGCCGGAGACGATGGAGCAGGCCGCTCCTCCGGCATCGGCGGGGTTGCGCTTGCGGGGGTCGGGGTGAGGACCAAGCGGTCGCCTCGATTCGGGCAGGATGGACCGAAGCCTAGGAAGGGAGCGGGTTTGGCCGGGATCCACGGCGGGGAGGAGATCCACATCGCCATCGCCGGCGATCTGCACGACCACTGGGACGAGACGGACCATGTCCTGCTCGATCGGATCCGTCCCGATGCCCTTCTGCTGGTGGGGGACATGAGCGAGGGACGCCCCCGCATCCCGTCGATGCTTCGGCGGCTGCCGCTTCCGATGGCCTGCATCCTCGGCAACCATGACACCGGCCGTGACGGCAGCGGCGCCCTGTTCCAGCGTCAGCTGGACCTTCTGGGGGAGCACCACTGCGGCTGGGGCCTGCGGGAACTGCGGCCTCCCGGGCTGGCGGTGGTGGGGGCCCGGCCCGGCACCGCAGGCGGCGGCTACCGCCTCAACCGTGCCACCGAGGCGGTCTACGGCCCGGTGGATCTCTGGGAGTCGGCCGACCGGATCACCCGGGCCGCCCTCGCGGCCGACAGGACCCTGCCCCTCGTCCTCCTGGCCCATTGCGGTCCGAGCGGGCTGGGAAACCAGGCCCACGACCCCTGCGGCCGTGACTGGAAGAAGCGGGCCGGGGACTGGGGGGACCAGGACCTGGCCCTGGCGATCGGCCAGATCCGACGCCACCGGGCCGTGCCGCTGGTGGTCTTCGGCCACATGCACCACACCCTGAAGCGGGGCCTCGGGCTCCGCCGCAGCATCCATCGCGACACGGCGGGCACCACCTATCTCAATGCCGCCTGCGTGCCGCGGCACGGCATCGATGGCGAACGCGGGCCCTTGCGCCATTTCAGCTGGGTGAGCCTCCAGGCCGCCAGCGGCACGGTGCGCCGTGTCAGCCACCGCTGGTACGGCCCCGACGGCAGCCTCCATTACGAGGAGACGCTGGGATGCTGATCTACGCCTGCATCAGTGCCCATGGCTTCGGCCACGGGTCCCGCTGCGCCGCTGTGCTGGGGGAGCTGGCACGGCTGCGGCCGCAGTGGCGGCTGGTGCTCTCCACGGCCCTGCCGGCCCGTTTCCTCGATCTGGCCTTCGCCGAGGTGCCCCACGAACGCCGCCCCTGCCGCTGGGACGTGGGAGTGGTGCAGGCCGATGCGCTCGACGTCGATGGTGAGGCCACCCTGGCCGCCCTCGAGCAGTTGCGGGGGCGGATCGACAGCACCATCGAACGGGAGGCGGACTGGCTGCGGCGGCAGCAGGCTCCGGTTCTGGTGCTGGGGGATGTCCCCCCCGATGCCGCGCGGCTGGCTGCGCGCGTCCCGGCGCCGCTGGTGTGGCTGGCCAGCTTCGGGTGGGACGCCATCTACCGGCCCATGGGGGAGGCCTTCGCGCCCTGGGCGGAGCGGGCTCTCCATCTCTATCGCCGGGGAGATCTGCTGCTGAAGTGTCCCTTCGCCCTGCCGATGCCCTGGGACCTGCCCCGGGTGGAGCTGGGAATCACCAGCGCGCCCCCCCGGCACCCTTCCGGAGCGGTGCGGCAGCGCCTCCATCTCCCGGCGGAGCGGGAACGTTGCGTGCTGATCAGCTTTGGGGGGCTCGGACTGGCCCTCGACCCGGATCTGCTGGCCCGCTGGCCGGACCACTGTTTCGTGGGGCCCGAACCCGCCCTGGCGGCTGTCGCCAACGGCCGGTGCCTGCCCCCGGATCTGAGGCCCGTGGACGTGATGCCGGTGATGGGGCGCCTGATCACCAAGCCGGGCTACAGCAGCTTCTGCGAAGCCTTTGCCCACGAGGTGGGGATTCACCTGGTGCGCCGCAGGGGGTTCGCCGAGGCCCCGGTCCTGGAGGAGGCCCTGCGACGCCACGGCCGGCACCGCCTGCTCGACCAGGCGGAGTTCCAGGCCGGGGAGTGGCAACTGGACGAGCCCCTCGAGGAGCCGATCGAAGGGCCGCTCCGGAAGGACGGAGCGCAGAGGGGGGCGGCGGCCATCGCCGCCGCAGCGGAGCAGGGGATCAGCAAATCCGATCGTTGAGGCCGGGAAGGTTTGGGTTGCTGTTGGGAAAAACACGGGAAGTCCAGTGAGGAAGCGGATGGCCCATCCGTGGGCGACAGCACTCCTCCGATGGACAGTTCCGTCACCGGCACTTGGCCGATCGCGCCGCAGGGTGAGCATGGGCAATCTTTCGCCGAACAACGTTCCTCCGGCTCGCAATTCCCTGACGGTTCCCTCCTCACCTCCCCATGACTCCGCGGCGATCTGACTCGCCCGGCCCGTCATCTTCCGTCAGGTCAATCACCATCTTCAATCCTTCTCGCTGGTCCTCATCAGTGAGAAGTGGGCTTACTGTCCTCCGCTCTGCCCGCCTTGACCTTCCTCCAGCGTCCTCGACAGGTTCTGATCGCCGCCGGGTTTCTTGCCGCCCTCGCCAGTCCTGCCCAGGCCGGAGAAGGCCATTCCCCCTGGCGGGTCGAGTCCTCCGCCGGTGCCGCCACCCACAGGGTGGCCATGCTCCCCCCCCTGCCCAGCGCTCCGCGCCAGTACGCCATCACCCCCGAGCGGCGCGCTCTTCTCAACACCATCCGCTGGGCCGAGGGCACCTGGGCCAACGGCCAGGAGGTGGGCTACCGGATCATGTTCGGCGGCAGCCTGATGTCCTCCCTGCACCGCCACCCCAACCAGGTGAACCGCACCGCCCGCTACGCCAGCGCCGCCGCGGGTGCCTACCAGTTCATGCCCTTCACCTGGGCGATGGCCACCCGGGCCATGGGACTGTCCGGCTCGATGCACCCTGAAGCCCAGGACCAGGCCGCCCTGTTCCTGGTCCAGCGTCGTGGCGCTCTCCATCTGGCCGACCGTGGCGAGCTCACCCCTGAACTGGCCTCGAAGCTCGCCCCCGAATGGGCTTCCTTCCCCACCCTTGCCGGCGCCAGCTTCTATGGCCAGCCGGTGAAGCGCTTCGAGGATCTGCGGCGGTTCTACGAGTGGAACCTGGCCCAGCTCCGCCGCGAGGAACAGACCCGCTGGGAGCCGGTGGCCATTCAGCCGGCCAAGCCCCGCTGCAGCGGCACTTCCCTGAGCTGCCGGCTCGAGCAGGTCGCCGACTCGGCGAACTGATCCCTCAGCTTTCGCCCCCTTCCTTGAGCCGCTGCCGGCCCACGGTCTGCTGGGCGATGAGATAGGCGGCGCCGGCCCCTCCAAGGAATCCCATGGCGTTGCGGAGCAGCGGTGCAAGGTCACTCGTGCGGGTGACGATCGGGGCCACTCCGAACACCCCGAAGAGAATCACCCAGAGCGGCGAGAGCAGCAGCACCCAGACCCACTCCACCTGCCTGCCGGGCTGGCGCGGATAGGCGGCGAAGCCCACGATCAGACCGCCCAGCACCGAGGTGCAGAGGGTGAGCACCCACTGCTCCCGGGGCAATCCCGGCACCACCTGGCAGCCGCCCCGTTCGAGGCATCCCATCACGGAGTGGACGGCATCGACCACGGCCCCGTCCTCGCCGTGGTCGCGGACGTAGTACTGATTGCCGTAACGCGTCTGCAGTTCCACCCAGAACGTCCTTGGCATCAGGGCGAACAGGGCGTCACCCACGTTGAAGCTGAGCAGATTGCCGCCACGGGGATCCGCCACCAGCAGCAGGCTCCGGTCGTCGAGGTCCCAGAACTCCTTCACCGCCAGTCCAGGGGTTCGCTCGTACTGCGTCAGCACCCGCAGTTTCCAGCCGTTGGCCTCCTCGAACCGCGTCAGTTCCCCCTCCAGCTCGGCCCGTTCGGCATCGGTGAGGGTGCGGGCCAGGTCGATCACCGGAGTCGGGTGGTCCGGCAGCAGGTCGGGATTGTCGTAGGCCCAGGCCGCTCTGGTGCCCAGCGGCAGGAGCAGCAGGAGCACAAGCACCACGGCAGGCCACCATGCCCGTCCCCCTCGGGACTCCGTCACCCTGGGGCTTGTCTGCATGGCGGCGCTCGGCATGGACCAGCATTCTCCCCGAGCCGATTCCGCTGCCGTGGATCCACCCGCCTCCGCCATGGCTCCGTGCTCCCGACCCGCTCCGGACTGGCTGAGGGAGCGGCTGCGGCAGGCCGGAGGCTGGGTGTCCTTCCGCACCTACATGGAGTGGGTGCTCCATGATCCCGATCACGGCGCCTACGGACGCGGCCGCCTGCGGATCGGCCCCCGCGGCGATTTCGCCACCGCCCCCTCCCTCTCCGCCGACTTCGCCGAACTGCTGGCCCCCCAGCTGGCCCAGTGGCTGGAGCAGCTGCTGAGGCCCGGGGATCCTGCGCCCCTTGCCCTGGTGGAGACCGGCCCCGGCGAGGGGACGCTGGCCCTGCAACTCGCCACGGCCCTGATGCGGGAGAGGGCCGACCTGGCGGGGCGGCTCGAACTGCTGCTGATCGAACCCAATCCGGGCATGGCGGCCCGGCAGCGGCGGCTGCTTCGCTCGTGCCCCCTGCCGGTGCGGTGGAGCGACTTCGATGCGCTCGCCCAGGCGCCGCTGCGGGGAGTGGTGATCGCCCATGAGGTGCTCGACGCCCTGGCGGTGGAACGCCTCCTGTGGGATGGAGAGCGGTGGCGTCGTCAGGGGGTGGCGCTGGCGGGGCACGGGCTGGAACTGGCGGCGGGAGCGCCGGTCACCGCGGAGGAGGAAGCCACCCTCGACGAACTCGGCCTGGCGCAGTCCGCTCATTCCCGGCCGGCCGGCTGGTGCACCGAGCTGCATCCCGGCCTGGGTCCCTGGCTGAGGGCCTGTGGAAGGGCGTGCCGCGAGGGATTCCTCCTGGTGATCGACTATGCCCTGGAGGCCCGGCGCTACTACGCCCCTCCCCGCTCCGATGGCACCCTCGCGGCCTACCGGGGCCAGAGGATGAGCGCCGATCCGCTGCTCGAACCCGGAGAGTGGGACCTCACCGCCCACCTGTGCCTGGAGAGCCTCGAGCGGGCGGCCGCCCTTGCCGGCTGGACCTGGCTGGGCCAGAGGCGCCAGGGGGAGGCCCTGCTGGCGCTCGGACTGGCGGAGCGGCTCCATGACCTGCAGCACGGGGCCGTCCCCCGGGACCTTGCCCATCTGCTGGCGCGCCGCGAGTCGATGCTGCGGCTGGTGGATCCGGCGGGTCTCGGGGAGTTCCGCTGGATCGCGCTGGCCCGTCAGGCCACCGCGGCACTCGGCGTCCAGCCGCCGCCGCTGTTCCTGCGGGAGCCGGCGTGACGGGGGGTGGCACCGACGGGCATGTTCTGCCCCGAGGGCCATGGCTCCTGCCGCCACGCTCCGCTTCGACGGTTTTCCCGGCATTCCTTCCGGTTCGGCGTTCCTCGCCGCCGAAGGTGATCCCCCCGGGGCGGCGCGCCAGCTCAAGGAGCTCCATCCCGGCTCCACCGTCCACAGCCTGCCCCGCGGTTTCCTGCCGCTGGGGGCCTCCGCCCCGGGCGCGGCGCCGGAGGCCAGCGTCTGCGGGTACCTCTATGAGCTCAGGCTGGTCCGGCGCCGCGGCGCCTCGGTGTGGATCGCCTGCTGGCGCCGCTATCCGGCCGGCCTCGGCTGGCAGCGTCGCTGCGGTCCGATGCCGCTGCCGAGATTCCTCGAGCGCTTCCTCGACGCCCCGTCAGGCCCCTTCAACCGCTCAGCCGGGCGAGCACCCGCCTGATCAGGTCCGCTCCCACGTCGTCGCGCACCTCCACCGTGCCGATGCCGGTGGGGAGCACGAAGCGGACCCTGCCGGCCCGGACCTTCTTGTCGGCCTGGAGGCACTGGAGCACGGCGTCCGCATCGAGGGGGGGCAACCGCAGCGGCAACGCCGCGGCGGCGATCAGCACCTCCTGGCGGCGCCGGTCCTCCCCGCTCCAGAGCCCCATGGCCTCGGAGATCTCCCCCGCGGCGAGCATGCCCAGGGCCACGGCCTCGCCGTGGAGAAACGTGCCGTAGCCGGTGAGGGTCTCCACGGCATGGCCGAGGGTGTGGCCGTAGTTGAGGATGGCCCTCAGCCCCCCCTCCCGCTCGTCGGCGGCCACCACCCTCGCCTTGGCGGCGGCGGAGCGCTCGAGCAGCCGCTGCAGCAGCCGCGGGCCGACCGCCTCACGGCTGGCCAGGGCATCGCCGGGCCGTCGCCGGACGGCGCTCTCCAGCTCCGTGAACAGAGCCGCGTCTCCGATCACGGCGTACTTGATCACCTCCGCCATGCCGGCCTGGAACTCCCGCACCGGCAGGGTGGTGAGCACGGCCGGATCGACGAGCACCAGTCTCGGCTGGTGGAAGGCGCCGATCAGATTCTTGCCGCCGGGGTGGTTCACCCCGGTCTTGCCACCGATGGCCGCATCCACCATGGCCAGCAGGGTGGTGGGCACCTGCACCACGCCGATGCCCCGCAGCCAGGTGGCGGCGGCGAAGCCGGCCATGTCGCCCACCACGCCGCCGCCGAGGGCCACCATGAGCGAGCTCCGCTCCAGCTTGGCCGCGAAGGCCGCGTCGTGGATCTTCGCCACCGTGGCGGGGGTCTTCTGTTCCTCCCCCGCCTCCACCACCAGCAGGTGCACCTCATATCCCGCCTGCCGGAGGGCCTCCAGGGCGGCGGCGCCGTAGTGCTCCCGCACCACGGGATTGCTCACCACCAGCAGCTTCGTGGCGGCGGGAAGGCCCTGTTCACGGAGCTGTTCCCCGAGTCGTGCCAGGGCCCCCTCGCCGATCACCACCGGATAGGGGGCGGTCGGCAGCGCCACCGGGATCGTGCGGAGTTCCTGCGGCGCGGTGGTCATCGGCGGCCGGTGGGATGCGGTGGGTCCGGAGAGGGAGGCTACGGCCCGCGGACACCGCACAATGGCCCCATGGCCGGTCCCGACTCCCGCTCCACCGCCAGCGCCTGGGCCCTGCTCGCCCCGGCGATGCTGCTGCTGGGCCTCTCGGTGCTCGTTCCGGCGGTTCTCGCCCTGGTCATGAGCTTCGCGCGCACCGGCCTGGACGTGAGCGAGCCCCTCCAGTTCGTGGGGCTGGCCAACTACCGCAGGCTGCTGGCCGACCCGATGTTCTACCGGGTGGCCGGCACCACGTTCCTGTACCTGGTGGGGATCGTCCCGCCGATCGTGCTGGGCTCCCTGGCCCTGGCGGTGCTGGTGAACCGCAAGCTGCCCGGCATCCACTGGTTCCGGGGCGCCTTCTACACCCCGGTGCTGGTGTCCCTGGTGGTGGCCGCCATCGCCTTCCGCTGGCTCTATGCGGAGAACGGCCTGGTCAACGGCTGGCTGTCGGCGCTTCTGGGGGAGCGGTTCAGCCCGATCGGCTTCCTCACCTCCCCGGCGCTGGCCCTGCCCTCGGTGATGCTCGTGACCCTCTGGAAGGGCCTCGGCTACTACATGGTGATCTTCCTGGCCGGCCTGCAGGGCATTCCCCCCGATCTCTACGAGGCGGCGGCCCTCGACGGGAGCGACGGCTGGCGCCGCCATCTCGACGTGACGCTGCCGATGCTGAGGCCCTACCTCACTCTGGTCTCGGTGATCTCGGCGATCGCCGCCACCAAGGTGTTCGAGGAGGTGTACCTCATGACCCAGGGGGGACCCGCCGATGCCACCCGCACGATCGTGTACTACGTCTACGACCAGGCCTTCGCCGAACTGGAGATCAGCTACGCCTGCACGGTGGGACTGGCCCTGTTCATGATCGTGCTGCTGCTCAGCCTGCTGCGGTACGCCCTCGCCCCCGACCGCGGCCTGGCCTGATGTCCTCTCCCGCCGATGCCCTCTCCAGCGACCCGCGCGTCGCCCTCGGCGTGGTGGGCGGCGGACAGCTCGCCCTGATGCTCGCCCAGGCGGCCAGGAAGCTGGGGCTGGATCTGATCGTGCAGACCCCTCACCGCCGGGATCCTGCCGTGGCCCAGGCGACGGATGCGGTACTGGCCTCCATCCACGACGTGGAGGCCACCCGGCGGATGGCGGAACGCTGTGCGGCGATCAGCTTCGAGAACGAATGGGTGCCGCTGGCGGAGCTCGAGACGCTGCGGCAGGAGGGGGTCCGCTTCCTGCCGGACCTCGATGCCCTCGCGCCACTCACCAGCAAGCTGGAGCAGCGCCAGCTGCTCGACCGGCTGCACCTGCCGGCCCCCCGCTGGTGCCCCATGGAGGCGGCCCTGCCGGCCCCGCAGCCTTCCCCCGTGGAGGCGGTGGAGAGCTCCGGCGGTCCCTCCCCCGTGGCGGTGGCGCCGGTCCCGGCGGGCCCCGCCCTGCCGCGGGGCTTCCGCTTCCCGCTCATGGCCAAGGCGGCCACCGGCGGGTACGACGGGCGGGGCACCAGGGTGCTGCGGGAGCGGAGCGATCTGGAGGCCCTCATCGAGGCCGTGGACCCGTCGCAATGGATCCTCGAGGAGAAGGTGCGCTTCGATCGGGAGCTGGCCATGGTGGCCTGCCGCGACCAGAACGGCATGGTGGAGTGCTATCCGCTGTTCCAGACCCATCAGCACGACCAGGTGTGCGAGTGGGTGCAGTACCCCGCCGTGGCCGACCATGCCGTCCGCGCCGCGGCGCGCAACGTGGCGGCCTCGCTGCTCACCGCCCTCGACTACGTGGGCGTGCTGGCGATCGAATTCTTCTACGGGCCCGCCGGTCTGCTGGTGAACGAACTCGCTCCCCGCACCCACAACTCCGGCCACCTCACGATCGAGGCGTTCCGCTGCAGTCAGTTCGAGCAGCAGGCGCGGATCGTGGCAGGCCTGCCCATGGGGCCCGTCGAGGCGGCCTGGCCCGGAGCCCTGATGGTGAATCTGCTGGGCTACGAGCAAGCGGTGTCCGACTACGCCGCCCAGCGGCGTGCCCTCGAGGCGCTCAGCGGTGCCGTTCTGCACTGGTACGGCAAGGCTGAGGCGACTCCCGGCCGCAAGCTGGGACATCTCACCCTGCGGCTGGAGGCCGGTTCAGCCCGTGAGCGGGCTGCCGAGAGGGAGCGCAGGCTGGCGGAGGTGCGGCAGATCTGGCCATGGCCGCCCGGGGATTCCGCATCGGCTTCGCAGCCCTTAGATTGAGCCGGGACTGCTGTGTTGGTGACTGCCTTTCACAGTTTTCTGATCTGACTCCCTCTTCGACGTGGGGGGTCTCCAGCGACGGCAACGTAGACCGGCCCCGCAGCCGGAAACGGCGCCCCGCCCCGGACCCCCCTTCTGGTACATCCAGGTCGAAACACTGGGGCAAGACGGCACGGCGGTCCTCCTTCTTCTGCGGCTGGTGCGATGAGCGCTCTGGCGGCGCTGGCGACACCCCTGATCGGCCGCCCCTGGGCGATCCTCCTGATCGCGGTGCTGCTGGGGATCCTCGACCGGATCGACCGACGACCCGACGGCGGAAGAGACGCGGGCTCCCCCCGGGCGAAGCCTTCCCTCCGGTTCACGGCGATGCTGTGGTCCTGCCTGGCCGTATGGGAACTGATCGTGCAGCTGCTCACCCCGGAGGCGGACATCCGGGTGGACTGGCTGCTGGTGTGGCCGCTGCTGGTTCTGATCACGGTCCTGTCCCTCACCACCGCAGCCCTGTCGGCGATCCGTCACCGCTGACGGGTGCCGAACGGGGCGGTTCGGTACGTTCCGTCCATGCCATCCACCGTTCCGGAGATGGCTTTCCGTAGCCACTTCAATCCCTGCTCTCCTTCCTGATGAGGCACCTTGTGGCGGTGCGCACCACCGAGGGCCGCTCCCCGTCGATCACCTACGTCGAGAAGAGCAACTGCCGATGACTCCCTCCTCCCTCATGCCCCCATCCCCGTCAG
>CAZVPB010000077.1:0-10316 GCA_964628165.1 uncultured Cyanobium sp. | reverse complement strand
GGGGTCGCGCCGGCCGCCAGGGAGACCCTGGCAGCACCCGCTTCTTCCTCTCCCTCGAGGACAACCTGCTGCGAATCTTCGGCGGCGACCGGGTTGCCGGCCTGATGAATGCCTTCCGGGTCGAGGAGGACATGCCGATCGAGTCCGGCATGCTCACCCGTTCGCTCGAAGGTGCCCAGAAGAAGGTGGAGACCTACTACTACGACATCCGCAAACAGGTGTTCGAATATGACGAGGTAATGAATAATCAGCGCAAGGCTGTTTATGCCGAGCGTCGACGGGTGCTGGAGGGACGAGCCCTCAAGCAGCAAGTGATTGGGTATGGCGAGAAGACCATCGAAGACATCGTCGAAGCCTATGTGAATCCTGAGTTGCCCCCGGAGGAGTGGGATCTTGATCAGCTTGTCGGCAAGGTGAAGGAATTCATCTATCTTCTCGAGGATCTTACACCTGATCAGCTCGGTGGTTTGTCCATGGAAGAGCTCAAGTCCTTTCTCCAGGAGCAGATGAGGAATGCCTATGACATCAAGGAAAGCCAGGTGGAGCAGGTCAGGCCCGGTCTGATGCGGGAAGCGGAACGCTTTTTCATTCTTCAGCAGATCGATACCCTCTGGCGAGAGCACCTCCAGGCCATGGATGCGCTGCGTGAATCCGTGGGTCTGAGGGGATACGGTCAGAAGGATCCGCTGATTGAATATAAAAATGAGGGCTATGACATGTTCCTCGAAATGATGACTCAGATGCGTCGCAATGTGATTTATTCGATGTTCATGTTCCAGCCCCAGGTGCCGCAGACGGCGACGGCATAGTCAGGCCCGAGTCGTAACCCGCGGGATTCTGCCGTTTCCAGCGGAAGCCGTCGCGGCAGATGTCCTCGAGCGAGCGGCTCGCCCGCCATCCCAGCCTCGCCCAGGCCTCCGAACAGTCGGCAATGCTGATCGCCGAGTCGCCCTCCCTTCGGCTCACCAGCTCCGTGGGCACCTGGCATCCACAGGTGCCTTCCAGAGTGGACACCATCTCCAGCACCGAGTATCCTCTGCCGCTGCCGAGATTGAGGGTGAGGAGCTGGGGCGGCTCCTCCAGAAGAAGTTCGAGGGCAATCCGGTGGGCCTCGGCCAGATCCAGCACATGGATGTAGTCCCGGATTCCGGTGCCATCGGGGGTGGGCCAATCCGAGCCGAACACCCTCAGGCTTGTGCGTTCGCCGCTGGCAACCTCCAGCAGGAGAGGAAACAGGTTCGTGGGTGCATTGCGGGGGTCTTCACCGATCAACCCACTGGGGTGAGCGCCAACGGGATTGAAGTATCTCAGACATGCGATTTTCCATTCGCCATCACTCCTCTCCAGATCCGAAAGGATCTGTTCCACGGCGGCCTTGCTGTTTCCATAGGGATTGATTGGTTGTATGGGGCTCTTCTCGGGGATTGGAATTATCTCGGCATTGCCGTAGATCGTGGCGGTGCTTGAGAAGACCAGGGTTTTGCAGTTGTAATCAATCATGTTTCTCAGCAGCGTGCAGGTGCCTCCCACATTCACTTCCCAATAGGAAAGCGGAAAGGCAGTCGATTCGATGACCGACTTCAGCCCGGCGAAGTGAATGACGGCATCGATGCTGATCGGCAGCTCGAAGCATTTCCTGAGATGATCACTGCAGCGGATGTCGCCCTGGATGAGATCGAACTGCTGACCCCTGCCGCCCTCCGCCCTCCAGTGACCCTCTGCGACTGCCGTCAGCGCCCCCAGGCCCGCCAGCCTGGCGACTCTGAGGAGTGCTTCAGGAGAGCTGTTCAGAAAGTTGTCAAGAGCAATCAGTGAATATCCTGTATTCAGCAGTTCCAGGCAGGTGTGGCTTCCCAGATATCCGCAGGCCCCTGTGACCAGCAACGTTCTCATGACTTGATCTGGCCTTTTTGAATGCAACACACCGGCATCATCTCCACCTGCAAGAACAACATTCTGATGTCTGGCCGGACCGCCGCGGATCTCTAGTCGCCAGTGCCATCCTCCACCACGGCCTCCCCCAGAAATTCCATGATCTCGCGGTCGCGCAGATTCTGGGCCCTTCCCGCGCACGGCTCCCGCAGGGGCCTGCCCGCCGCCACCTCCAGCAGACAGGCCTGAAGGCGGGCCAGTTCGTTTTCGAGACTGTCGATTCTCTCCATCAGGTTGCGGATCACATTGGCTTCCGCATCGGGCAGGGCGGAGTGGGCGAGCGGATCGATCCGGACCCCCGACTGATGGATCACCCGGCCGGGCACACCCACCACCGTGCAGTCGGGGTCCACGTCACGCAGCACCACCGAGCCCGCCCCGATCCGCGTGTTGGTGCCCACGGTGATGGCGCCCAGCACCTTGGCCCCGGCTCCCACCACCACGTTGTTGCTCAGGGTGGGGTGGCGCTTGCCGTGCTCCTTGCCGGTGCCGCCCAGCGTCACCCCCTGGTACAGGAGGCAGTTGTCCCCCACCACGGTGGTCTCGCCGATCACCACCCCCATGCCGTGGTCGATGAACACGCCCCGGCCGATGCATGCCCCCGGGTGGATCTCCACGCCCGTCAGAGACCGGCCGATCTGGCTGAGCAGGCGAGGCAGCAGGGGGACCCTCATCCGCCAGAGGGTGTGGCTGAAGCGGTGCACCACCAGGGCATGGAATCCCGGATAACACAGCAGGATCTCGAGAAGGCCCCGGGCCGCCGGGTCCCGTTCCCGGATGATCGCCAGATCTGCCCTGATCGCATCGAGCATCGCCCAGGCCTAGCGCATCACGCGGCCAGCAGGCCGATCTCCTTGCGCAGCTGATCGATCGTGGCCGTGCCGAGGTAGCTCTGGGCGCAGTGGAGCACCGGCAGGCGCATCAGCTGGCCGCGGTTCTGGCGAAGGGTCTGCTCCACCAGCGGCAGGCTCGGCCGGTCGCAGAGCACATGGCTCGCGGCCCGCAGCAGAGCGAGAAGCCGGCTGCCGGTGTCCGGACTCGCCGTCATCACCAGGAGCTCATTGCCGCGCATGCTGTGGAGGATCACCTCCGCGGCCCTCAGAATGCCGGGACTGATGCTCACCAGGCCCACGCAGCTTCCCGGCCTCAGCTCCTTGAGCAGGTCGAGCTCATGGCGGAAGTCGTTGAGATCCACCGGCACCGCCCGCACCCCGTGGCGACGGGCGATCTCCTCCACGGGCTGAAGGAAGTAGCGGCTGGTCACCACCGTGCCCTTGCTGGAGCTCTCCAGAACGGCCTCCAGCTCCTCCATCGGCACCACCTCCACCGGAACCTCGAGGCTGGGGGTGAGCTCCTCGGCGATGAGCATCGAGGCGCCGATGTCCTCGCGGGGAGTGCTCACCAGCACCCGCGCCCCGCAGCGCAGGCGCCAGTCGATCTCGCGGGTGAGAAGGTCCCTCGCCTGCTGGAGCGTGCAGCCGGCGTTGAGCAGGTCGTCCACACTCCGGCGCACCTCCCGGTCGATGTCCGGTGCCGCCTTGCTGCGGAGCCCCGGCGGCGGCTTGATCTCCCGCGGCTTCTGCTGGTCGCGCACGTAGATGCCCGACCCCGCCATGGCTTCCACCACCCCGTCGCTCTCCAGCTGGCGGTACACCTTGCTGATCGTGTTCCGATGGAGCCCCGTCTGCATGGCCAGCTGGCGGGTACTCGGCAGCCGGTGGCCGGGCGGGTAGTGGCGTGCGGCGATGGCGAAGCAGATCTGGTTGTACAGCTGGGTCGACGCCGGGATATCGCTCTCCTGCTGGATGTGGAATCGCACGCCGTGGAGGGCCAGATGAACTGCCGGCCACCCTAAGGAGCTTTTTCCCCGGTGACAATTCCTGTGTTGGCATATGACCTTGTGCCGGTTGCCTGTCGGGACAATGAAGTCCTCTGCTCTGACGGGCCATGGCCGCCGCCCTCTCCCCCCCCCTGCGGGACACCGGTCCGCCGCCCGGTGAATGGGTCACCCTCTCCCCCCGGCTCCCCCACCAGGAGCCTCTCCGCAGCTGGTGGTCGATGCCCCAGGAGGGGCCGGTCCATTCGGCGGTGCTGGTGCTGCCCGAGGTCTTCGGGGTGAATCGGTGGGTCCGCAGTGTCGCCTCGCGCCTGGCCGCGGCGGGACATGCCGCCCTGGCGGTGCCCCTCTTCAGCCGCACCGCCCCGGCCCTGGAGCTCGGCTACGGCGCGGAGGACCTGGCGGTGGGACGCTCCCACAAGGAGCGCACCCGCACCGAGGAACTTCTCGACGATCTCGCCCTGGCGGCGGACTGGCTGCAGCGGCGGCTGCCGGGTCTCCCGCTCGGCTGCGTGGGGTTCTGCTTCGGCGGACATGTGGCCTGGCTGGCCGCCACGCTGCCGGCGGTGGACCGCACCTGCTCGTTCTACGGGGCCGGGGTCGTCCACGGCAGGCCCGGCGGAGGCCCCCCCACCCTGGAGATGCTTTCCGCGATCCGGGGGACCATGCTGTGCGTCTACGGCAGTGACGATCCCCTCGTGCCCCCCGAGGACGTGGCGGCGGTGGCCGATGCGCTCGAGGCGGCCAACCGGCAGCGTCGCCGCCGGGCAGACCATGCGCCGCTCCACCGGCTTCTGATGCTGGAGGGCGGCCACGGGTTCATGTGCGAGGCCCGTGACGACCATCGCCCCAGTGCGGCCGCGGAGGGGTGGCGGGCCATGCTCGATCTCTTCGCCCGCCAGGGCTGATCGGCGAGCGGCGGATCAGCCGGCTGAGCCCTTGGCGGGCGCGGCCGGTTTGCCGGTCTTGCCTCCGGCCTGGCGGCGCGGCGTGAGGAACATGATCATGTTCCGCCCCTCCCGCTTCGGCGGCTGCTGGATCTCGGCGGTCTCCTGCAGGTCGTTGGCCATGCGCAGCAACAGCTGTTCGGCCAGGGCCGTGTGCTGGATCTCCCTGCCGCGGAAGATCACCGTGCACTTCACCTTGTCGCCGGCCTTGAGGAAGCGCAGCGCCTGGCCGATCCGCACCTGGTAATCATGCGAATCGATCTTGTAGCGCATCTTGACTTCCTTGACTTCGGTCTGATGGGACTTCTTCTTGGCCTCCTTGGCCTTCTTCTCCTGCTCGAACTTGTATTTGCCGTAGTCCATCACCCGGCAGACGGGCGGATCCGCCTTCTCGCTCACGAGCACCAGGTCCAGCTCCCGCTCCCTTGCCACCCCGAGGGCTTCGTCGCGGCTGATCACCCCCAGTTGCGTGCCGTCGGCATCGACCACGCGGAGCGTGGGGTAGTTGATGCGTTCGTTGATGTTGGGCAGCTCCCGGACAGGGGCACGACGATCAAAACGGGGGCGGGGCATTCAAGGGTGCGAGTACACTCTCACCCTAGACCTTGCCGGTCCGCCAGCAAGGGCTGCGTCAGCGCGAGTGCATGGCGCAGCGGATCCCGCCCCTCCAGCCAGATCGGACGGTGCTGGTGGCGGAACCAGGTGCGTTGCCGTTTCGCGTAGCGACGGGTCCGCCGCTCCGTGAGGGCCATGGCCTCCGCTTCCCCGAGTTCCCCCCGCAGCAGCCGGCGGGCCTCGTCGTAGCCGATCGTGCCGAGCAGAGGGCAGTCGGCGCCGAAGCGGGCCATCAGCCGCCGGGTCTCCTCCACCAGTCCGCCCCCGTACATGGCGGCGGTGCGGCGCGCGATCCGCTCACCGAGATTGCCCGGGGCGAGTCCCAGTTCGAGGATCCGCCACGGGCGTGGACGGTTCCCCCGCTGCACGGAGGGCAGGCGGCCGGAGGCGTAGAGCACCTCCAGTGCCCGCTGGGTGCGCACCGCGTCCGCCGGGGCGATCCGGGCGGCGGATGCGGGATCGGCCTGCCGCAGCAGGGCATGGCAGTGGGGCTGGCCGAGGTGCTCGAGCTGGCTCCGCAGGGCCGGCTGAGGGGGCACCGGCGGTGGCCGCAGTCCGCCCACCAGGGCCCTCAGGTAGAGCCCGCTCCCCCCCACCAGCAGGGCGGCCCCGCGGCTCCGCAGTTCCGCATCGATGGCCCGCTCCGCGAGGGCGGCGAACTCCTGCAGGTTCAGCGGCTGATCGGGATCGCGCAGGTCCAGCAGTTCGTGGCGCACCCGCCTGCGCTGCTCGGCCGTGGGCTTCGCGGTCCCCACGTCCATGTGCCGGTACACCTGGCGGGAGTCCACCGACAGAACCGCCAGGCCGAGGGTCTCGGCGAGGTCGACGGCCAGGTCGGTCTTGCCGCTGGCGGTGGGTCCCAGCAGGGCGATCACCGGTGGCTGGCGGGCGGAACGGGACAATGGCGGGGCGGCTCCGGGAAATCCTCGCCCCCGGCCGCGAGACCGCGGGGGTGCACCCCCACCCCGAAAGCGTCGCCAGAGGCGCCTGGCTGGCCCCACAGGGCGTCGGTGATAGATTGGGCCTCTCCGAGCGGCCTCAACGGTCGTCAGGGCCCTTCCCGAATGAGCGACGCCACGAAAGTCCAGTCAGCCTACGGCGCCGAGCAGATCCAGGTGCTGGAGGGCCTGGAGCCGGTGCGCAAGCGGCCCGGCATGTACATCGGCTCCACCGGGCCGCGCGGGCTGCACCACCTCGTCTACGAGGTGGTCGACAACTCCGTGGACGAGGCCCTGGCCGGCCACTGCACTGAAATCCTCGTGGTGCTCCACGAGGATGGATCCGCCAGCGTCACCGACAACGGCCGCGGCATCCCCACCGACGTTCATCCCCGCACCGGCAAGAGCGCCCTGGAGACGGTGCTCACCGTGCTCCACGCCGGCGGCAAGTTCGGCAGCGGCGGCTACAAGGTCTCCGGCGGTCTGCACGGCGTCGGCGTCTCGGTCGTCAACGCCCTCAGCGAGTGGGTCGAGGTCACGGTCCACCGTCAGGGGGAGGTGCATCGGCAGCGCTTCGAACGGGGCCAGCCGATCGGCAGTCTTCGCTCGGAGCCGGCTGAGGATCCGCAGCGCACCGGCACGAGCGTGCGCTTCAAGCCCGACATCGAGATCTTCACGATCGGGATCGAATTCGATTACGCCACCCTCGCCGGCCGGCTGAGGGAACTGGCCTATCTCAACGGCGGTGTGCGGATCGTCTTCCGCGACGAAAGACCTGCGGCGCGATCGGCTGATGGCGATCCGCACGAGGAGATCTACCATTACGAAGGCGGGATACGCGAGTATGTCGCCTACATGAATACCGAAAAGGATGCACTCCATCCCGACATCATCTATGTGAACTCCGAGAAGGATGGTGTTCAGGTCGAAGCCGCGCTGCAGTGGTGCATCGATGCCTACTCCGACAGCATCCTCGGCTTTGCCAACAACATCCGCACCGTGGATGGAGGGACCCATATCGAGGGCCTCAAGACGGTGTTGACCCGTACCCTCAACACCTTCGCCCGGAAGCGGGGAAAGCGGAAGGAGAACGATCCCAACCTTGCCGGGGAGAACATCCGCGAGGGTCTCACGGCGGTGCTCTCGGTGAAGGTTCCCGACCCCGAGTTCGAAGGTCAGACCAAGACCAAGCTGGGCAACACCGAGGTGCGGGGCATCGTCGACAGCCTGGTCGGCGAGGCCCTCAGCGAGTACCTGGAGTTCCACCCCTCGGTGATCGACCTGATCCTGGAGAAGGCGATCCAGGCCTTCAATGCCGCCGAGGCCGCCCGCAGGGCGAGGGAGCTGGTGCGGCGCAAGTCGGTGCTGGAGAGTTCCACCCTGCCCGGCAAGCTGGCCGACTGCAGCAGCCGCGATCCGGCCGAATCCGAGATCTTCATCGTCGAGGGTGACTCCGCCGGCGGCTCGGCCAAGCAGGGCCGCGACCGGCGCTTTCAGGCGATCCTCCCCCTGCGGGGCAAGATCCTCAACATCGAGAAGACCGACGACGCCCGCATCTACAAGAACACCGAGATCCAGGCCCTGATCACCGCCCTCGGTCTCGGTATCCGGGGAGAGGATTTCGAGGAGAAGAACCTGCGCTATCACCGCATCGTCATCATGACCGATGCCGATGTGGATGGCGCCCACATCCGCACCCTGCTGCTCACCTTCTTCTACCGCTACCAGAGGGCCCTGGTGGAGCACGGCCACATCTACATCGCATGCCCGCCTCTCTACAAGGTGGAAAGGGGCAAGAATCATGTCTATTGCTACAACGAAGCAGAACTGAAAAAAACCATTGAATCCTTCGGTGAGAAGGCCAATTACACGATCCAGAGGTTCAAGGGTCTGGGCGAGATGATGCCTGCCCAGTTGTGGGAAACCACGATGGATCCCGAAACCCGCATGATGAAACGCGTCGAGATCGAGGATGCCGCCGAGGCCGATCGGATCTTCACCATCCTCATGGGCGACAAGGTGGCCCCCCGGCGCGAATTCATCGAAACCCACAGCGCCGAACTCGACCTTGCCCAGCTCGACATCTGAGATGTCTCCGGTTCCCGCCTTCCCCCGGCTGTTTTCCTGGCGGGCTGCCGCCCTGCTCGGATTTGCCCTGATGGCTCCCGCGACGTTGCCGGCCGGCGGGGCCGAGCGGCGTCTGCCGGAGGTGCGCCGCCGCCAGAATCCGGCAGACCCCCTCCTGGCCGGGTCGGCGGTGGGCCTTCGCTGCGCCCCCGAGCGGCGCGCCCCCGTCCTCGCCCGGCTCGAGGCCGATGTGCCGGTGCGGGTCATGCGCCGCTGGCTCGCCCCCGACGGCCGTCTCTGGCTGCGGGTGACCGCCGCCGGCGGGCCGGGACGGGCGGCCCGTGGCTGGCTGCCGGGCTGAGGTCTCCCCGGGTCCGCCCCATACACTCAAGGGCGCCGTCGGCAGGGGTTCGATGAACGAAACTTCCGGCGTTGCCGAGGTGGTTGCGCAGCAGCTGGAGAAGCTGCTCGAGGCCGCCAACTACGACGGCGCCAAGCTCCTGCTGCAGCCGGTGCAGCCCGTCGATGCCGCCGAGGCGATCGGCACCCTTCCCCGCACCCAGCAGGCGCTGGCGTTCCGGCTGCTGCCGAAGGACGAGGCGATCGAGGTGTACGAGTACCTCGAGCCGGCGATCCAGCAGAACCTGCTCGACCGGCTCCGCTCCGGCGAGGTGCTCGACCTGGTGGAGCAGATGTCCCCCGATGAGCGGGTGAGGCTCTTCGATGAGCTGCCCGCGAAGGTGGTCCGCCGCCTGCTTGCGGAACTGAGTCCGGCGGAGCGCCGCGTCACGGCCCAGATGCTCGGCTATGCCTCCGGCACGGCGGGTCGTCTGATGACGACCGAGTTCATCGACCTCAAGGAATTCCACAGCGCCGCCCAGGCCCTCGACATCGTGCGCCGTCGCGCCCGTCAGACCGAGACCATCTACAGCCTCTACGTCACCGACGGCTCCCGCCACCTCACCGGCATGCTCTCTCTGCGCGATCTGGTGACCGCCGACCCGGACGAGCGCCTGGGGGACGTGATGACCCGGGAGGTCCTGAGCGTGACCACCGACACCGACCAGGAGGAGGTGGCGCGCATCATCGAGCGCTACGACTTTCTGGCGATTCCGGTGGTGGACCGGGAGGAGCGGCTGGTGGGGATCGTCACCGTCGACGACGTGATCGACGTGATCCAGCGGGAGGCCACCCGTGATCTCTACGCCGCCGGGGCGGTGCAGGCCGGCGACGAGGACGACTACTTCCGCACCGACCTCTTCACCGTGGCGCGGCGGAGGGTGGTGTGGCTGCTGGTGCTCCTCCTGGCCAACACCGGCACCTCCGCGGTGATCGCCCGGGAGCAGGGGGTGCTGGAGAAGGTGGTGCTGCTGGCCGCCTTCATTCCCCTGCTGATCGGCACCGGCGGCAACGTCGGCGCCCAGAGTTCCACCGTGGTGATCCGGGGACTCAGCACCCAGCGGCTGCAGGGTCTCGGGCCATGGCGCGCCATCGCGCGGGAGGCCCTCGCCGGCGGCCTGCTCGGCGGCCTGCTGGTGCTCGTGGTGGTGCCGTGGGCCTGGTGGATGGGGGGGAGTCCCCTGGTGGGGACGGCCGCCGGCATCAGCCTGGTGGCCATCACCACCCTGGCGGCGACCACCGGTGCGGCGCTGCCCCTGCTCTTCGCCCGGCTGGGGCTGGATCCGGCGCTCATGTCCGCCCCCTTCATCACCACCGCCACCGACGTGGCGGGGGTGTTCATCTATCTGCAGACGGCGGCCTGGCTCCTGCCCCGCTTCGGGGCGGGAGGCGCCGGATGAGAGCCGTTCACACTTCTTCAGGTTAGGCTTTACACATCGTTAGGTGAACGAGCCATGCCCGCAGCCGTCTCCCCCCAACGGCCCGCCCCTGCCGCCGATGGCGATCTGGTGCGCTCCTACCTGCGCGACATCGGCCGCGTGCCCCTGCTCACCCACGAGCAGGAGATCACCCTCGGCCGTC
>CAZVPB010000076.1:0-10376 GCA_964628165.1 uncultured Cyanobium sp. | reverse complement strand
CCACGGACGAGGACCGGGAGGGGGAGAGCATCAGCTGGCACCTGCTGCAGCTGCTCTCGCCGAAGGTGCCGGTGCGGCGCATGGTGTTCCACGAGATCACCCGCGAGGCCATCGCCCGCGCCCTCGACAACACCCGCGAGCTCGACATGGAGCTCGTGCACGCCCAGGAGACCCGCCGCATCCTCGACCGGCTGGTGGGCTACACCCTTTCGCCGCTGCTCTGGAAGAAGGTGGCCTGGGGGCTTTCCGCCGGCCGCGTCCAGTCGGTGGCGGTGCGGCTGCTGGTGCAGCGGGAGCGGCAGCGGCGCGCCTTCCGCAGCGGCAGCTACTGGGATCTCAAGGCGGTTCTCGAGCAGGAGGAGGCCCCCTTCGAGGCGAAGCTCACCCACCTGGCGGGGGAGCGGATCGCCGGCGGCTCCGACTTCGACGAGAACACCGGTGCCCTCAAGGCGGGCAGCAAGGCGCGGCTGCTGGAGGAGAAGGAGGCGCTCGCCCTGCGGGCCGAGGTGGAGAAGGCCCCCTGGCGGGTCACCGCGGTGGAGGAGAAGCCCAGCGTGCGCCGGCCGGTGCCGCCCTTCACCACCAGCACCCTGCAGCAGGAGGCGAACCGCAAGCTGCGCCTCTCGGCCCGCGAGACGATGCGCACCGCCCAGGGCCTCTACGAGCGCGGGTTCATCACCTACATGCGCACCGACTCGGTGCACCTCTCCGACCAGGCCATCGAGGCGGCCCGCAGCTGCGTGGCCGGCCGCTACGGCAACGACTTCCTCAGCCCCTCGCCGCGCCAGTTCGCCACCCGTTCCCGCAACGCCCAGGAGGCCCACGAGGCGATCCGCCCCGCCGGCGAGTCCTTCCGGACCCCCGCCGACACCGGTCTGGAGGGCCGCGACCTGGCCCTCTACGACCTGATCTGGAAGCGCACGGTGGCCAGCCAGATGGCCGACGCCCGTCTCACCCTCCTGACGGTCGACCTGGAGGTGGCCGAGGCCCGCTTCCGCGCCAGCGGCAAGCGGATCGACTTCCCCGGCTTCTTCCGCGCCTACGTGGAGGGCAGCGACGATCCCGAGGCCGCCCTGGAGGGCAAGGAGGTGCTGCTGCCGCCGCTGCGGGAGGGGGATGCGCCCCGCTGCCGGGCGGTGGAGGCCCTCTCCCACCAGACCCAGCCGCCGGCCCGCTACAGCGAGGCGGCCCTGGTGAAGACCCTCGAGAAGGAGGGGATCGGCCGGCCTTCCACCTACGCCAGCATCATCGGCACGATCATCGACCGCGGCTACGCCACGCTCCAGAACAACGCCCTCACCCCCACCTTCACCGCCTTCGCGGTGACCGCCCTGCTGGAGGAGCACTTCCCCGACCTGGTGGACCCGGGGTTCACCGCCCGCATGGAGAACACCCTCGACGAGATCTCCACCGGCAAGGTGCGCTGGCTGCCCTACCTGGAGAGGTTCTACAAGGGCGAGGAGGGCCTCGAGGCCCAGGTGCACCGGCGCGAGGGGGACATCGACCCGGCCGCCTCCCGCACCGTGGAACTGGAGGGCCTGCCCTGCGTGGTGCGCATCGGCCGCTTCGGCGCCTACCTGGAGACCAAGCGGGTCGCCGACGACGGCGCGGAGGAGCTGATCAAGGCCACCCTGCCGATGGAGATCACCCCGGGGGATCTCGATGCCGAGAAGGCGGAGCTGCTGCTGCGCCAGAAGGCCGAGGGGCCCGAGGCGCTCGGCGTCGATCCCGAGACCGGCGAATCGGTGTACCTCCTCTTCGGGCAGTACGGCCCCTACCTGCAGCGGGGGCAGGTGAGCGAGGAGACGCCGAAGCCGAAGCGGGCCTCCCTGCCGCGGGGCATGAAGCCGGAGGACCTCAGCCTCGAGGACGCCCTCGGGCTGCTGCGGCTGCCGCGGCTTCTGGGTGAGCACCCCGAGGGGGGCAGGATCTCGGCCGGCCTCGGCCGCTTCGGTCCCTACGTCGTCCACGACAAGGGAAAGGGGGAAAAGGACTACCGCTCCATCAAGGGTGACGACGACGTGCTCTCGATCGGGCTGAGCCGCGCCCTCGAGCTGCTCGCCCAGCCCAAGCGGGGCCGCGGCGGCCGCACCGCCCTGCGGGATCTCGGCACGCCGGAGGGTTCCGACGAGGCGGTGCAGCTCTTCGACGGCCCCTACGGTCTCTACGTGAAGCAGGGGAAGGTGAACGCCTCGCTGCCGGAGGGCACCACCGCCGAGACCATCACCCTCGAGCAGGCGGTGGAGCTGCTGGCGGCGAAGGCCGCCAGCAAGAAGACCACGCGCCGGCGCACCTCCTCCTCCTCCAGTTCCGCCAGCAGCGGAACGGCCTCCCGCAAGCCGGCCAAGGCCCGCAGCTCCCGTCCCCGGGCGGGGGCGGTGCGGGTGATCCGGCCCGCCGGCGGAGGCTGATGGCCCGCCGCCGTCCGCCCTCGCGGCCCCTGGCGACCCTGGTGCTGGCCGCGCTCCTGGCCGGCTGCAGCGGCACCCCGCTGGGGGAGAGTCTCTCCCGCAGCTTCCCCGGCCCCGGCGGCGCTCCGCCGCCGGAGACGGCCGAACCGGCCGGCGGCGGAGCCACCGCCGGCAGCCGGGCACCGGCCGGGGCCGCCGCCGGCGAGACCGCCGCCACCGCCGCCAAGCCGGCCCAGCCGGACTCCTCCGCCAAGCCCACCGGGAAGCCGCCCGCCAAGACGCCGGCTGCGCCGAAGACAGCGGCGACGAAGCCGGCGCCGGCCGCCGCCGCCTCGGTGCCCTACCGGCTCGTGCTGCGGCTGCCGCTGGCCGACCCCGCCGCCCCGGCCGAGGTGGTGACCGACGCCCTGCGGGCGGCGGGGGTGAGCTTCGAGGTGGAGACGATCGAGCGGCTGCCGGCGGGCAGCGAAGCCGGCAAGACCGGTACCCCCCCCGCCGCCGCGGATGGAGAGGGCTCCCCCGCCGGGGCGGAGACGCGGCCCGCGCCGGAACCCCGCTAGGGCCCCGCTCCGATGGCTCCTCCCCCCCCGCAGCAGCTCAGCCCCCGCCAGGCGCGCCAGATGCTGGACACCGCCTACCTGGCGGCGGCCACCGCGCTGCTGTGGCTGGCTCTCTACTACCTGCCGGTGGGCAGTCCCCTCTTCCGCCTGGCGCTGCCGCTGCCCCTGGCGCTGCTGCAGCTGCGCCACGGCGGACGCTGCGCGGTGGAGGGGGTGGCGGTGAGCTTCCTGCTGCTGGTGGCCCTGATGGGGCCGATCCGCGGTCCCCTGGTGCTCTTCCCCTACGGCCTGCTGGCCCTGTGGCTGGGCTGGGGCTGGCGCCGCCGGCTCAGCTGGTGGATCACCCTGGGGATCGGGGGCCTGATCGGCGGCCTCGGCTTCCTGGTGCGGGTGGCGGCACTGTCGGTGCTGGTGGGCGAGAACCTGTGGGTGGTGATCACCGGCGCCGCCGCCTCCCTGCTCGACCGGTTCGCGGCGCTGCTCGGCCTCGGGCCCGGCCTGGATGCCGGCCAGGTCCAGGCCGTGGCCCTCCTGCTGGTGCTGTTCCAGAACCTGATCGTGGTGCTCTGCCTCCATGCGGTGGCCTACTGGATCTTTCCGAGGCTCCAGGCACCGATCGGCGAGCCGCCGCCGGCCCTCCGGGGGCTGGTGGCCCTCGATCCGCTTTGAGCGGGCCGCGCCTCCTGCGGGGCCGCACCGCCGCCGCCGCCCGCTGGGTCGACGACTGGCGGCAGGACTGGCGCCGCACCGAGCTGGTGCTGGCCCTGGCCGCCACCGACACCGCCGCGGTGCCGGGCATCTCTGCCGCCGGGGCCACCGCGCCGTCGCGGCGCCGCACCGCCGCCGCCGACGCGGAGCTGCTGGTGCTGGGACCTTCGGCCCGCCGCCCCCATGCCCTGCCGCCGCTGCCGGCCGGCGTCTCCCCCGCCCTCATCGCCCACGTGGTGGCGGCGGAACTGGGGCTTCCGCCGCTGGTGGTGGATCTCGGCTGCCCGGTGACCCCGGCCATCCCCCACCTGCGGCTCCCCGCCTCGGCAGACGGTCCGGCCCGCTGCCTCAGCGGCGGGCACGCGATGGCGCGCCAGCGGGTGGAGGCGCTGCTGGCGGCGGGACGGCTCCGGGGGGCGCGGCTGGGGCAGCGGCGGCCGGGCCGGCCGCTGCTGGTGGCCGAATGCGTGCCCGGCGGCACCACCACCGCCCTGGCGCTGCTGTGGGGGCTGGGGGTGGAGGCCCGGGGTCTGGTGAGCGGCAGCCTGCTGCGCCCCGCCCATGCCCTCAAGGCCGCCCTGGTGGAGCGGGGCCTGGCGGCGGCGGGCCTGGCCCCGGCGGCCGATCCCCTCGCCGTGGTGGCGGCGGTGGGGGATCCGATGCAGCCCTTCGCGGCGGGCCTGGTGCTGGCGGCGGCCGCCGCCGGACTGCCGCTGCTGCTCGCCGGCGGCAGCCAGATGGCGGCCGTGCTCGCCCTCGCCCTCGCCCTCGCTCCCCCGGACCTGCGGCCCCGCCTGGCCGGGCGCTGCGCCCTCGGCACCACGGCCTGGCTGGCCGACGAGCGCCACGGCGGCGATCTCGGCCGGCTGCTCGACCGCGTCGGCGCGCACTGGGGGGTCGAGCCCCTCGCCTTCGCCGCCTCCCTGCGCTTCACGGGTGCGGCGTCGGCCGCCCTGGCGGACTATGAGCGGGGCTACGTGAAGGAGGGGGTGGGCGCCGGCGGCCTGGCGCTGCTGTGGGAGCTCAGCGGCCGCTCCAGCGCGGATCTGGCCGCCGCCTGCGACCGGGCCTGCGCCCTGCTGCCCGGCGACACCCCCACCGCCGCCGGTCGCCGACCCGCTCCGGCCCTCCATGGCTGAGATCCGCTGGAGCCGCCGGCAGCTGCTGCGCCTGGGGGTCCTGGCCGGAACCCTGTCCCTGGCGGGCTGCCGCCGCTCCAGCGGCCCGCTGCTGGTCGCCGGCCGTGGCGAGATCCCCTCCTCCTGGTCGCAGCGGCTGCCCTCCCCCTGGTCGGTGCGGCTCGTCGCCGGACCCGAGGAGGTGCGGCAGGCGGAGGAGGAGGCCTCGCTGATCCAGCTCGGCGATGGCTGGGCCCTCGCCGAGCCCCGGCTGGCCCTGCAGCCGATCGGCACGCCGGAGCTGATCGGCCGTCTCGATCCGAAGGCGGCCTCCGCCGCCCGGCTCTTCGCCCCGGCCGGCTCCCCCCAGCTCGCCTTTCCCTGGTCCGTCTCGCCCTGGGTGATCGTGCTCCGGAACCGGGCGGACCTGGTCCGCCGGTCCGGGGAAGGCTGGAGCCTGCTGCTCGATCCCTCCCTCCGGGACCGGCTGGTGCTGCCTTCCTCGCCCCGGGTCTGCATCGCCCTGGTCGGGGAGGATCCCGCCCGCCTCGCGCGGCTGCGGCGGCAGGCGCTGGCCCACGACGAGCGCAACGGGCTCAACCTGCTGCTCAGCGGCGAGGCGGACGCGGCGGTGCTGCCGCGGCAGCCGGTGGTGCCGCTGCTGCGCCGTGACCCGCGCCTGCGGGTGGTGCTTCCCGCCGAAGGCGCTCCGCTGGCCTGGAACCTGCTGCTGCGGCCCGCCGCAGCGGTGGCGGAACCGCCGCTGGAGTGGCTGGCGGCGATCCTCGAGCCGCCCCTGCTGAGCCGGCTGCTGACAAGCGGATGGGTGCCGCCGCTGCCGCCACCGTCGCTGCGGGCGGTCCTGGCCGGATCACCGCCGGCCCTCAGCGCCCTGCTGGCCCCCCCCGACGCCGTCTGGAAACGCTGCCGCAGCCTGCCGCCCCTGACGGAGGCGGAGCGGCGCCGCCTGCAGACCCTCTGGGACGCCGCCGCCCCCTGACCTCCCGGAGCCCCCGGCGGTCTCAGCCCCAGAGCCGCCGCCGGGGCGCCGCCGCCAGCCGCCGGTGGGTGTCGGCCAGCAGCTCCGGAATGGCCAGGCCATGGGGACACCGCGGCAGGCAGGCGCCGCATTCCCCGCAGGCCGAGGCATCCACCTGCTCCCACCAGTGGCCGGCCCGGCCGATCAGGTTGTACCGCTCGCTGGCGAAGGGGGTCATGCCGTGGCCCACCGCCAGGTTCCGCAGCCGCAGCAGGGCGGGGATCGGCACCTGGTTCGGACAGGGCAGGCAGCGGCGGCACTGGCCGCAGCGTTCGCTCCCCAGCCGCTCCGCCCCTGCCGCCTCCAGGTGCTCCAGGGCATGGCGTTCGGCCGGCGTCAGGGGCCCGGCCGCGCCGGCCAGGCGCCGGGCCCAGACGAGTTCGGAGGGATCCGCCGCCCCCAGGGTGAGGGTGCTCACGCCCTGGGCCAGCAGGAACCGGTAGGCCAGCTCCAGGGGCGCGAAGGGGGCGCAGTCGGCCACCAGCTCCGGCGGCGGGTCGTGGAGCCTGCCCCCCTTGTCGGCGGGGGAGATGGCCATCACGCCGATGCCCTCGGCGAGCGCGGCCCGGGCCAGGGGGAGCCGCTCCGGGTCGAAGAGGTGGAGGTGGAGGCTGCAGAACCCGAAGCGGCCGCTGGCCAGGGCCGCCTCGATGAGCCCGGTGGAGCCGTGGCTGGAGAACCCCACCTGCTCCGTGAGCCCTTCCCCCACCGCCCAGGCCAGCAGCTCGGCGCCTTCGCCCCGCAGGCTCCACTCCAGGTGCTCCGGGGTGTTGAGGCCGTGAACCGCCAGGTTGTCGAGCCGCCGCACCCCCAGCCGCCCCAGGATGGCCCGCAGCCCTTCGCGCCCCTCCGCCGCCGACAGGCCCGGCAGCAGCTTGCTGGTGACCACGAGCCCGTCGCGGGCCGCGGCATCGGTTTCGCCGAGCCGGGCCAGGGCGCGGCCCAGGAACGTTTCGGCGGGCCCGTAGGCCGGGGCGGTCTCGATGTGGTTGATGCCGGCCGCCACCGCGGCGCGGAGCACCCTCTCCATCTGAGCGGGGCTCCCCAGCGCCCGCATCGTGCCCAGGGTGAAGAGGGAGACGGCTCTGCCCCGGCCGAAGGAACGCCTCGCGGCGGGCTCAGGCCTGATCGCCTTCACCCTCGCCGGCCTCACCGGTCTCCCCGTTGGATTCGGCGGCGGTCCCGCCCTCCTCTCCCTCGGGCCGGGCCTGCCGCAGATGGCGGATCAGCTCGGCGGGGCTGGTGCGGTCGAGGAAACGGCGGAAGTCCTCCTGGTCCTCGGCATCAGCCTCGGCGTCCACCGGGATCGAGGCATCGGCCACCACCTCCTCCAGCATCCAGATGGGACTGCTGGTGCGGAGCGCCAGGGCGATGGCGTCACTGGGACGCGCATCGAGTTCGGTGGCCTCCTGTTCCTCCTCGCCCTCCTCGTGCACCAGCTTCAGCACCGCCCGGAAGGTGTTGTCCTGGATCGCGTGGATCACCACCCGCTCGAGGCGCAGTCCGCCCGCCGCGAGCAGGCTCACCATCAGGTCATGGCTGAGGGGCCGTGGCGGCCGCTCCCGGTTGAGCCCCAGCAGGATGTTCTGGGCCTGGGCCTGGTCGATCCAGATCGGCACCTGGCGGCGCCCGGAGGGGTCGCGCAGCAGCACGATCGGACTGCGGTTGGAGGCATCGAGGGCGATGCCGGCAACGCTCATCTCCACCATCGTCGGGTCCGCTCCTGGCCTTCGCCGCTGCCCGCCCATCGATTATGACCAACCCAGCGGCGCTGCGGCATGTTCACCGGACTGGTGCGGGCCATCGGCCAGCTCGAGCGCACACCCTCCGGCGTGCGCATCCGCTGCGGCGGTGATGCGCTGGAGGCGCTGGGGCCGCTGCGGCTCGGCGACAGCATCGCCGTCGACGGCGTCTGCCTCACCGTGGCAGAGGGGCTCGTCGACGGCTTCCGTGCCGATGTGAGCGAGGAGACCCTTTCCCGCAGCACCCTCGCCCGCCGCGCCGCCTCCCGCAGCCGGGTGAACCTGGAGCCGGCTCTGCGGCTGGCCGATCGGCTCGGCGGCCACCTGGTGAGTGGCCACGTCGATGGGGAGGGCGTGGTGCGGGGGATCCGGCGCCTGCCGGGGTCGTGGCTGCTGGATCTGGCCTGGTGCGATCCCGCCTGGGGCCGCTACGTGGGCGAGAAGGCCAGCATCGCCGTGGACGGCATCAGTCTCACGGTGGCGGAGACGGACGGGCGGGGAGCCGCCTTCCGGATCGCCGTGATTCCCCACACCTGGACCTCCACGACGCTGGCGGACCGGAAGCCCGGTGACGCGGTGAACCTGGAGGCGGACCTGCTGGCCAAGTACGTGGAGCGGCTGCTGCGCCGTGAGCCGGCCGATCCGCCGCAGGCCGATCCGCCCCTCACCGCCGACTGGCTGGCCGGGATGGGCTGGGGAGCGGGGGCATAAGGGAACGGTGGCCCGTCTCGCCTGCCCTGACTAGGTTCCGGGTATTCCTCCCTCTCCAGGAACCATGGTCTCCTCCCTGCCCGATCCCTCGCCCAGTCCCCGCGACGAGGATGACGTCTCGCTGCGGACGTTCACCATCGCCGAAGGGGTGGTGATGCTGGTGCTGGGGGTGCTGGCGATCGTGTTTCCGGTCGTCGCCTCGGTCTGGGTCACGGCGATGGTGGCCCTGGCCTTCCTGGTGGGGGGCATCGTGGGCTGGATCATCTCCCTGGCCCGCTCCCGCCGGCTCAGCGGCGCGGTCACCTTCTGGCGGCTGGTGGTGGCCACCCTGTTCCTCGTGGTGGGCATCTGGATGGTGCGGCAGCTCACCGCCGGCCCCGTTTCGGCCGCCGCCCAGGTGGCCGCCCTTGCCCTGGCGATCGGGGTGGTCTTCCTGGTGGAGGGCATCGTGGAGGTGTTCGTCTCCCTCAGCCACCGCCACGTGAAGGGATGGGGGTGGGGCCTGGCGAACGGCGTGGTGACCCTGCTGCTGGGCATCCTCATCCTCACCATGAAGTTCTTCGGTCTGCTCTGGGTGCTCGGCACGCTGGTGGGGATCAGCTTCCTGTTCAGCGGCATCGACCTGCTCACCTTCAGCGCCAGCTTCCACCGGCGCGGTGAGCCTTCGGACGCGGCCTGAGGGCCGCCCCACCGGCGGCCCGGCATTCAGCCCCGGGCGGATCGGCTCACTCCTGCGGCTCCTCCCCGTCCTCTCCGAGGGGGAGGAGCCAGATCGAGCCGGTCTCCCGGTGGAGTTCGATCCGGAATTCCTGGCCCGGCTCCAGGCCCATCCGGCGGGTGTAGGCCTGGCCGATCAGCAGGTTGCCGTTGCCGTGCACGCGGGTGCGGAACTCCGCCTGGCGGCCCCGGCCGCCGCCGGTTCCCGTCGGGGCATCGGGCACCGGGTAGCCCCGGGCGGCCACCAGGGCGCGGTAGAAGCTCTTCCGCAGCACCCGCCCGCTGGGGCCGACGTATCCGCAGGCCCGGGCGATCTGCTCCTCGGGGCGGTTGCTGAGGGAGCGGGCCCGGTCGAGCAGGGCCTTGCCCTCCAGGGGCACCGGGCTGCCTTCGGCGTCACTGCTGGAGCCCATCGTCACGAGGAAAGGTTCCGTTCCACCGATTCTGCCGAGGAGTTCCGAATCCGGGCAACCGGGCCGGGTCAGAGCAGGTAGAGGATGCCGTAGAGCACCACCCAGATGCCGTCCACGAAGTGCCAGTAGAGCTCGGCCGCCTCGAGGCCGAAGGGCGTGGCCGCGCTCACGCGTCCCCCCTGCCGGGACTGCAGCCACACGATGAGGATGCAGATCACCCCGAGGGTGACGTGGAGGCCATGGAAGCCGGTGAGGGCGTAGAAGGTGCTGGCGAAGAGGTTGTCGGTGAGGCCGAAGGGGAGACTGAAGTACTCCACCATCTGTCCGGCCAGGAAGGCGCCCCCCAGCAGGGCGGTGAGCAGGAGCCAGGTGCGGCAGCCGGCGCGGTCGTCCCGCAGCAGGTTCCTGCCGGCGCGGTGGAAGGTGTAGCTGCTCACCAGCAGCAGCACGGTGTTGAGGCTGGGCAGGAGGAGCTCCAGCTCGTAGCTGGATCCGGGCGGCAGGGGGTTCACGGCCCGGAAGGTGAGGTAGGCGGCGAAGAAGCCGGCGAAGGTCATGCCGTCGGCCACCAGGAAGGTGGCCAGCCCGAACAGGCGCACGTCGGGATGCTCGCCGGCATGGGGGGCGATGGCGTCGTGGTTCATCGCCGTGCTCCGGTCCAGAGCTCCTGGCCCGTGGTCACGCCCACATCGAGCTGCCCGGGCGGGACGCCATAGCCATAGGGATGCTCCACCAGGGGCGCCTCGCCGGGCCAGTTCTCCACCGGCGGCGGTGAACTGGTGAGCCATTCCGGGGTGAGGGCGTTCCAGGGGTTGTCCCCCGCCACCCGGCCGCGGAGCAGGCTCCACAGCACGTTCACCAGGAACGGCAGGGTGCTGAGGGCCATGAGGAGGGCTCCGACACTGCTCACCTGGTTCCAGAAGGTGAACTGCGGGTCGTACTCGGCCACGCGCCGCG
>CAZVPB010000075.1:0-10424 GCA_964628165.1 uncultured Cyanobium sp. | reverse complement strand
CATCGACCTCAAGAACCAGGCCGAGACCCTCATCTACCAGGCCGAGAAGCAGCTCTCCGAGCTGGGGGACAAGGTGGGCGCCGAGGACAAGGCGAAGGTGGAGGCCTCCTCCGCCAAGCTCAAGGAGGCGGTTGAGAAGGAGGACTTCGACACCATCAGGAGCGAGCTCGAGGTGCTCCAGCAGGCCCTCTACACCGCCGGTGCCTCGGTCTACCAGCAGGCCGGCGCGGCCGGTGCCGGCGGCGCCGAGCCCGGGGCCACTTCCGGCAACGGTTCCGGCGGTTCTGCCGAGAGTTCCAGCGACGACGTCATCGACGCCGAGTTCACCGAGAGCAAGTGATCACGCACCACTGAGCACGGAAAAAGGGGGGCGGAAGCCCCCCTTTTCATATGTGCCGATGGTGGCGGACGACGCCGGCGCGGCTGCCGGCGGACCGTTCACTCGCTGATCTTCTCGACGGCGGCCTTCGCCTTCTCCACCACCGGGGCGGGCAGGGTGACGTAGCCGAGCTCGGGAGCCATGGCCTGGGCCTCCTCGGAGAGCATGAAGTCGAAGGTCTTCTTGAGCAGCGGCGTCTTGTCGGCGTTGCCCTTCTCGTAGGCGAGGATCCAGGTGAAGGTGACGATCGGATAGCCCTTCTCGGGGTTGGGGTTGCTGCCGATCAGGTCGGGACCCAGATCGATCGAGGCGAGGGCTTCGCTCTCGGTCTCGTTGGTGGGCTTCACCTGCTCGCCGGAGCCGTTCTCCAGCGCGGCCGCCTGCAGCTTGCCCTTCACATAGGCCACCTCCACGTAGCCGATGCCGCCATCGAGCTGCTGGAGCTGGGCGGCCACCCCCTCGTTGCCCTTGGCGCCGATGCCCACCGGCCAGTTCACCGACTTGTCGGAGCCGGGACCGCCCTTCCACTCGGGGCTGATCGCCGCCAGGTGCTTGGTGAAGTTGTAGGTGGTGCCGGAGCCGTCGGAACGGTGCACCACCTTGATCGCCTTGTCGTCGCAGCCGAGATCCTTGAAGTTGGTGATCTTGCCGAGGAAGACATCGGCGAGCTGCTGCTGGCTGAGCTTCAGGTCGCAGCCCTCGTGGTTGTAGGCCACCGCGATGGCGCCGGCGGTCATCGGAATGTGCAGGGTGCCGCGATCGACCTTGGCCATCTCCTCCTCCTTCATCGGAGCGTCGGAGGCGGCGAAATCCACCGTGCCGGCCACGAACTGACGCACCCCGGCGCCGGAACCCACCGACTGGTAGTTCACCTTCACCCCCTTGGAGGCCAGATCCTGGAACCAGCGCTGGTAGATGGCGGCCGGGAAGGAGGCGCCGGCGGCATTCAGGTTGCCGGTGACGTCGCCACCATCCATCTTCTCACCGCCGCCGCAGCCGGCGAGCAGGGCGGTGGTGGCTCCCAGAGCCAACGTGCCGGCGCAGGCACGGCGCAGGAGAGTCGGAAGAGCGGGCATCGAAAGCAGGAAATGCCGGTGTACAGGCGGACGTTAGGGGCCGGAAACCTCCTCTCCGTTAAGGGGAGGTTGTGGATCGGGGGCTCTTTTCCGCTCCCCCCTCCACCTGATCCACCACCCAGGCCGCACTGGCCGGCGTCAGCAGCACCCCGTTGCGGTAGTGGCCATCGGCCACCAGGAGCCCGTCGGCCACCCGCTCCAGCAGGGGGGCGGGACGCCCGGCGGGGCGAGGCCGGATTCCCAGCCACCGCTCCGCCTCCACCGCGCCCCGCAGCCAGGCGGGCGCGGCCCCCCCGAGCCTCCCCAGCCGGTCCAGGGCCAGGGGGTCGGCCTCGCGGCCCGGCTCCAGGGTGGCCCCCAGCCAGAGCCCGCCGCCGCCGCGGAGATCCGGTCGGGGCACCAGATTGATGCCCCGCCACACCACGGCGCCGGGCCAGCTCCACGACACAGGCGGCGGCCGCAGCTCCAGGGCCAGGGCCTGGCCCAGCACCGGTTCCAGCGGCAGGTCGATGCCGAGTCCGGCCAGCAGCAGGCTGGATCCCTCTCCGGCGCAGAGCACCACCCACTGCGCCTCGAGGCCGCCCCCCTCCGCCAGCTCGATTCGCCAGCTGAGGTCCCGTCGGCTGAGCCGGCGGGCGGTGCCGCGCTCCGTCAGCAGTCCGCGGCGGCGGGCATCGGCCAGCAGGGACCTGCGTGCCGCGCTGGGTTCGAGCCAGCCGTCGCCCGGCGAGTAGAGACCTCCGATCGCTTGCGGGGGCAGTGCCGGTCGCTGGCGGGCGAGACGGCCGGAACCCCACATCTCCAGGCCGGATCGGCCCGGCTCCCGCCGCGCCGCCAGGGCCCCCAGCCGTTCCAGGGCGGCCTCGTCCTCCGCGAGCCGCAGCAGGCCCGGCCGGAACTTCAGCGGCAACCCCCGCAGCATCAGTTCCCGCCGCCATTCCCGCCACAGCGCCAGGCTTTGCTGCCGCAGCCGCCAGGCCCGGCCGGTGCTGCGGTGGTAGATCCTGCCCATGAGCACCCCGAGGGCGGGCAGGCGGTCCGCTGCCGGATCGGCGGCGGGATCGAGAAGAGACACCCGGTGCCCGCGCCGCTGCAGCGACCAGGCGCAGGCACTGCCCACCAGTCCGGCCCCGATGACGATGACGTCCCGGGGCTGGACGGGACCGGTGGGCGCCGGGATCAGGCGGCCTCGCTGTCCGCCGGCATGGCCGCGGAGGGGATCATCTCGGCGTAGGAGCCGAAGCTGCTGGCCACCTTGATGTACTGCTGCCGGAGACCCTCGCCGTTCTGGCGGCGGGCGGCCTCGTCGAGACCCGCGAGGGCGGTCTTGAGCTGCTCGGCACGGCGGCCGGCCTCCTTGCGGTCGGCGGGGAGAAGCCGCTGGTTGATGTAGAGCATCTGACGGCCCACCTCCTGCATCGGTCCGTGGATGAGGTTGCGGGTGAAGGTCCAGTCCCGCTCGTTCACGAGGTTGGCCAGCTCAGGCAGACGATCCTTCGCCGCCAGGAAGCCCTCGGCCTGGCGGGCGATCATCGCCATGTCCTCCGGGCTGATCGTGGGCGGGCGGCGGGAGGAGCCGCCGTCGCAGGCCGCCAGGGAGAAACTCAGCACGACGGCCACCGCCAGCAGCATCAGCCGGCGCAGGGCGGCGAGCAGGGAAGGGGGAACCAGAGCGGCCATGGCGGAGCACGGGAGCGGCGCCGACTCTAGGCCGCCCCCCGCTGCTAAAACGGAGTGACTATGAGATAGCCGTGATGCGCGTCGCCAGCCTGCCGCTCGGTTCCATCCGCCGGCCCCTCGAGCGGGCCCTCGACGAGACCAAGGTGGAGGCGCTGATGGCCTCCATCGCCGCGGAAGGGCAGAAGGAGCCGATCGACGTCCTCGAGGTGGACGGCGAGCTGTGGGGATTCAACGGCTGCCACCGGGTGGCGGCCCACCGCCGCCTCGGTCTGACCACCATCCGTGCCCGCGTCCGCCGCGCCACGCCCGCCGTGCTGCGCCAGCACCTGCGCTGAGCCGTTCCACAATGCGGTCGGTCCTTCCGCGCCCATGGGTTCCGCCACGGCGATCCTCCAGGTCATCTGCCCCGACCGGCCCGGCCTGGTGAGCGAGCTCTCCGGCTGGGTGGCCGCCAACGGCGGCAACATCCGCCACGCCGACCACCACACCGACGCCGGCGCGGGCCTGTTCCTCAGTCGCATCGAGTGGTCCCTGGCCGGTTTCGGCCTGCCCCGCGAGGCGATCGCGCCGGCGGTGGCGGCCCTCGCCTCCCGCCTCGGCGGCGAGGGGCAGGTGCATTTCTCCGATGCCGTGCCGCGGGTGGCGATCTTCGTGAGCCGCCAGGAGCACTGCCTGCTCGACCTGCTCTGGCGGACCCGGGCCGGCGAGCTGCCCATGGAGGTGCCGCTGGTGGTGTCGAACCATCCCCACCTGCGGGACGTGGCGGAGGCGTTCGGCGTGCGCTACGAGCAGGTGCCGATCGGCGAGGCCAACCGGCCCGAGGCCGAGGAGGCGCAGCTGCGGCTGCTCGCGGAGGAGGGCATCGAACTGGTGGTGCTGGCCAAGTACATGCAGGTGCTGAGCCCCGCCTTCCTGGCCCGGTTTCCGGAGGTGATCAACATCCACCACTCCTTTCTGCCCGCCTTCCAGGGGGCGCAGCCCTATCAGCGCGCCTGGCGGCGGGGTGTGAAGCTGATCGGAGCCACCGCCCACTTCGTGACCGAGGAGCTCGATGCGGGACCGATCATCGAGCAGGCCACCGTGCATGTGAGCCATCGCGACGAGGTGGAGGATCTGATCCGCAAGGGACGGGACACCGAACGGCTGGCCCTGGCCCGGGCGGTGCGGCTGGTGCTGCGGCGGCAGGTGATGGTGTATCGCGGCCGCACCGCCGTGTTCGATTGACCCCGCCGGCTTCGCCCCTGACCCGCCACGCCGGCCTCGGGGCCCGGCTGCGGGCCGGATGTCCTCCGGGGGCGCCCCCCCGGGGCTGGCTCTGCTTCCAGCTGGGGCTGTTCCTGCTGGCCAGCAGCGCTCTGCTGGCGGGCCTGCTGCTGCTGGTGGCGCTCGTGCTCGGCAGCCGCCGGCCGGGCGCGCTGCGGGATCCCGCCAACCGGGTGCTTCTGGCGGTGGCGGGGCTGATGGTGCTGGGCTGCCTGGGGGCCATCAGCGGCCATCTGGCCTGGCTGGGGCTGGCCAACTGGCTTCCTTTCTTCTGGGCCTTCTGGGGATTTCAGCCGTATCTCGGCACGCCGGCGGCACGTCGCCGGGTGGCGCTGCTGCTGCTGGCCGGCACGGTGCCGGTGATCCTCACCGGCTTCGGCCAGCTGTGGTGGGGCTGGAGAGGCCCCTTCCAGGCCCTCGGCGGCCTGATCATCTGGCACGTGGCGCCGGGCGGCGAGCCCGCCGGGCGCCTCTCCGGCCTGTTCGACTACGCCAACATCGCCGGCGCCTGGCTGGCGCTGGCGTGGCCCTTCGCCCTGGCGTCGCTGCTGGAGCGGCGCGGTGGCCTGGCCCGGAGGGGCCTCCTGCTGGTGCTCGCCGGCGCCCTGGTGGCGGCCCTCGTGCTCACCGACTCCCGCAATGCCTGGGGTGCCCTGGTGCTGGCCCTGCCGCTGGTGGGGGGCCGGCTGGTGTGGCCCTGGCTGCTGCCGCTGATGGCGGTGCTGCTGGCGCTGGTGGCGCTGGCCAGTCTGCCCGGCGTGCCGGCGCTGCTGCAGGCCCCCGCCCGTGCCCTGGTGCCGGAGTGGATGTGGGGGCGGCTCTCCGATCTGCGCTATGCCGGGGAGCGCCCCCTCGCCGAGACCCGCCTGGCGCAGTGGGGTGTGGCGGCACGCCTGGTGGCCGAAAGGCCCTGGCTGGGCTGGGGGGCGGCCGCCTTCGGCCTCCTCTATCCGCGCATCACCGGCCAGTGGCACGGCCATCCCCACAACCTGCCCATCACCCTGGCGGTGAGCCACGGCCTGCCGGTGGCGGTGCTGCTGGTGGGGCTGGTGCTGTGGCTGCTGGTGCGGGGCGCCCGGCTCGGCATGCTCGACGGACCGCCCTTCGAACGGGCCTGGTGGACGGCGGCCCTGGTGCTGGCCAGCCTCCATGCCACCGACATGCCCCTCTACGACAGCCGCATCAACGTGGCGGGCTGGGTGCTGCTGGCGGGTCTGCGCTGCTGCCATGGCGCAGGAGGGTTTCCGCCGGCAACGGGCCCTGCAGATGGCCCCAGGGCAGCGCCTGCCCCTCCGGCCAGCGCTGATGCACCACCTCCTGCCACGGCGGCGGCGGAGGGAGGCCGGCGGGAGTCGCTGCGGTGAGGTCCCCGCCGCTGTCCTCGCGCACGGCGCGATGGGCCTGCTTCCAGCCCCCCAGGCTCTCGCGGCGGCCGCGGGCGGCCGCGATCACCGGCGCCAGCCGCCGGTCGCCGCGGGAGAGCAGAGCCTGGATCTGGCTCCAGCCGTAGCTCTCGGGCCGCAGGTCGATGCCCTTCGGCTTGAGCCGCTTCGCCAGCCGCTTCAGCCGCGCCTCGGCCTCCGGCCGCACGCCATGCCACTGGAAGGGGGTGTGGGCCTTGGGCACGAAGGTGCTCACGCCGAGGGTGAGACGCAGCCCCGGGGTGGCCCGCTTGAGCGCCAGCAGCAGATCGGCGGTGGCCTCCACATCGGCCTCCTCCTCGCTCGGCAGGCCCACCATGCCGTAGAGCTTGAGGCCGCTGAGCCCGCCCTCGCGGGCGTGGCGGGCGGCCCGGAAGATCTCCTCGGTGGCGAGCTTCTTGTTCACCACCTCGCGCATCCGCTCGCTGCCGCTCTCGATCGCGATGGTGAGGGATCGGCTGCCGTGGCGGGCGAGGCCGGTGGCCAGCTGCGGCGTCACGGTGGCGGCCCGCACCGAGCTCACGCTGACGCGGGTGTCGTCGAAGCGGGGCTGATCGAGCCAGTCCAGCAGTTCGGCGAACCGGGGATGCTGGGTCACCGAGGCGCCCAGCAGCCCCAGCCGCCGGGTCACCGCCAGCCCCCTCTCCACGGCGGGAATCAGGCCCTCCTCGAGGGCGGCGGTGCGGAAGGGCAGGGTGAGGTAGCTGGCCAGACAGAAGCGGCACATCTCCGGGCAGCTGCGCACCACCTCCACCATGTGGATCGAGGGCCAGGCGGCCTCGGGGGTGATCACCGTGGAGGCGCTGAGCACGTTGCCGCGCCAGGTCTGGCGGCTCACCGTGGCCGGCACGCCCGCCTCCACCGGCTCCACCGCCAGCAGGGTTCCGTCGCCGTCGTAGCGGGGGGCGTAGAGGGCGGGCACGTAGACCCCCGGCAGCCGGGCCAGGGCCCGCAGCCGCTCGGCGCGGGGCAGCCCCCGGCTGGCCTGGAGGGCATCGGCGAAGGCCGGCAGGAGGTCCTCGCCGTCGCCCAGCAGCACCACATCGAGGAAGGGGGCGAGCGGCTCGGGATTGGCGGTGAGCACCGGACCGCCGCCGAAGACGAGCGGATCGGCTTCCCCGCGCTGGTGGCTCCAGAGGGGGATGCCCTGCCCTTCGAGCAGCTCGAGCAGCACCGGCCCGTCCAGCTCCCAGCTCAGCGAGAGCCCGAACAGGTCGCAGCCGCCACGGTGGGGCGGATCGCCCCGGTCGGTGAACAGACGCCGCACGTCCAGATCCGGCCGCCGCGCCAGGGTGGCCCACACGATCTGAAAGCCGAGGCTGGTGATGCCCACGCCGTAGGTGCTGGGAAAGGCCAGCACCACCTTCAGGGCGTCGGCGGCGGGCACCGCCGGTTCGAACAGCAGCGTTTCCTGGTTCAGGGCGGGGGCGGGGGCGCTTCGCTGCCCAGCCTGTCACCGGCGGACCTGGAGGTGCCGGCCGGGGCGGTCCGGCCGAGAGGCCGCTTGTCGCGGGGTTGCAGGTTGCGGGGGCGCAGAGGCACCGAGGCCAGGGTGAGGTCCTGGGGTTCGCCGCCACCGGAGCCCGGCAGCTCGGGCGGCGTCATCCGCTTGAAGATCGACTGGGGGTGCAGCGTCCGCGCCATCACCAGGCCCCCCAGGCAGGCCACCAGGATCGGCTTGAGGATCAGCAGTTCCTTCGTCACGGCGAAGGTGAGGAAGGTGGCGGTGAGGGGGGCGCGGGCGCAGGCGGCCAGGAACGCCCCCATGCCGGCGAACACGGCAGTGTTCGGTGCGTTGGCGCCGGCCTGCTCCAGCAGGCCCGCCAGGCTGAGTCCCAGCGCGCCGCCGAGGGTGAGCATCGGCGCGAAGAGGCCGCCGGGCGCCCCCGCCGCCGCCGCCAGCCCGGTGGTGAGGAACAGCACCACGAAGATCGCCAGGGCCCGCGGGATGTCGACGTTGCCCTCCGCCACCGCCTGGCGGATCGCCGCCCGGTTGATGAAGTCCACCGGCAGCAGCGCGTCCACCAGCCCGAGCCCCACCCCGGCCGCCGCCATGCCCGCCGCCAGCGGGACGTGCCACCGCCGCAGCTGGGCCTGCAGCCGCACCACATAGCGGCAGTAGAGCTCCGCCGCCAGCGCCACCAGCGCCCCCAGGGCGAACAGCAGCACCAGATCGATCGGCATCACCTCCACGAAGGCGGTGACCTGCCGCTGCAGCCGGAAGCTGCCACCCGGATGCCAGCCGCCGTCGAGCCCCGGCAGTCCCGCCAGGCCCAGCAGATCCGCCCAGGTGTCGGCCCAGAAGGTGGTGACCAGCACCAGCAGCATCACCACCGGCCGCGCCCCCTGGAACAGCTCCTCGAGGGCGTAGAAGAAGCCGCCGATCGGCGCCCGGAACACCGCCGCGATGCCGGCGCCGCCGCCGGCGGCCACGATCAGCCGCACGAAGGGCTGCGGCGCCCGCAGCTTCCGCGCCATCTCCCAGCCCACCGAGCAGCCCATCTGCACCGACGGACCGGAGGGTCCGAGGGGAAAGCCGCAGCCGATCGCCACGATCCCCGCCAGCAGCTTCACCACCGCCACCTGGAACCCCATCGGGATCGGCCGGCGCCTGAGGAACTGCATCACCTGCGGGATGCCGGATCCCACCGCCGCCGGCGCGAAGGTCTGCACCAGCAGGCCCGCCAGCAGGCCACCGCCGCCGCCGATCGCCGGCAGCAGCAGCATGCGGGGCCCGAGTTCCAGCATCCGCAGGCGCCACCGCCCCAGTCCGTCGAGTCCGAGCCGGAACAGCAGGGCGGCGGTGGCGGCGCCCAGGCCGGTGACCACCAGGGCCAGCACCACCGGCAGCCAGCGGTGCTCCAGCATCCTCCGGATGCTGGAGCTGCTGATCGGCTCCGGTCGCGGCAGGGAAGGAGCCGCCCGGCGGCGCGGCATCCTCCCCTCAGACCTGGGTGAGGATCCGCTCCTCCTCGTTGGCACTCACCACCCGGCCCTCGTCCTCGAATCCCTCGATCTGGTCGAAATTGAGGTAGCGGTAGAGCTCAGCGGCGTTGGGATCGATCCGCTCGGCGGCGACGGCGAGATATTCCTCGCGGGTCGGGATCCGCCCCAGCAGCGCGCACACCGCCGCCAGCTCGGCGCTGCCCAGGTACACCTGCGCCCCGTTGCCGAGACGGTTGTTGAAGTTGCGGGTGCTGGTGGAGAACACGGTGGTGTTGTCCTCCACCCGGGCCTGGTTGCCCATGCACAGCGAGCAGCCGGGCATCTCCATGCGCGAGCCGGCGGCCTCGAAGATGGCGTAATAGCCCTCCTCCTTGAGCTTCTCCTCGTCCATGCGGGTGGGCGGGCACACCCACAGGCGGGCGGCGTTCTCGCCCTGGCCCTGGAGCACGTTGGCGGCGGCGCGGTAGTGGCCGATGTTGGTCATGCAGCTGCCGATGAACACCTCATCGATGCGCTCGCCCGCCACCTCGCTCAGCGTTTTCACGTTGTCGGGGTCGTTGGGGCAGGCCAGGATCGGTTCGGTGATCGCATCCAGGTCGATCTCGATCACGGCGGCGTAGTCGGCATCGGCATCGGCCTCCATCAGCTGGGGATCGGCCAGCCAGGCCTCCATCGCCTTGATGCGCCGGGCCAGGGTGCGGGCATCGCCGTAGCCGCGGGCGATCATGTTCTTGAGCAGCGCCACGTTGCTGCGCAGGTATTCGCTCACGGTTTCCACCGAGAGCTTGATCGTGCTGCCGGCGCAGGAGCGCTCGGCGGTGGCGTCGGTGAGCTCAAAGGCTTGCTCCAGCTTCAGATCGGGCAGACCTTCGATCTCCATGATCCGGCCGCTGAAGATGTTCTTCTTGCCGGCTTTCTCCACGGTGAGCAGCCCCTGCTGGATCGCCACGTAGGGGATCGCGTTCACCACATCGCGCAGGGTCACGCCCGGCTGCAGGGAGCCGGAGAACTTCACCAGCACCGATTCGGGCATGTCGAGCGGCATGGCGCCGATGGCGGCGGCGAAGGCCACCAGGCCCGAGCCGGCCGGGAAGGAGATGCCGAGCGGGAAGCGGGTGTGGCTGTCGCCGCCGGTGCCCACCGTGTCGGGCAGCAGCATGCGGTTGAGCCAGCTGTGGATGATGCCGTCGCCGGGCCGCAGCGCCACGCCGCCGCGGGAGCTGATGAACTCCGGCAGCTCGGCGTGGGTCCTGAGGTCCACCGGCTTGGGGTAGGCGGCGGTGTGGCAGAAGCTCTGCATCACCAGATCGGCGGAGAAGCCGAGGCAGGCCAGCTCCTTCATCTCGTCCCGGGTCATGGGCCCGGTGGTGTCCTGCGATCCCACCGTGGTCATCAGGGGTTCGCAGCTGGTGCCGGGCCGCACGCCCGGCAGTCCGCAGGCCCGGCCCACCATCTTCTGGGCCAGGGTGAAGCCCTTGCCGGTGTCGGCCGGAGCCACGGGCCGGATGAACAGATCGGAGGGGGGAAGGCCCAGCTGGGCCCGCACCTTGTCGGTCAGGGCGCGGCCGATCATCAGGGGGATGCGGCCGCCGGCGCGCACCTCGTCGGTGATCGTGCTGGGCTTGAGCTGGAAGCGGGCCACCACCTCACCGGCGCCGG
>CAZVPB010000074.1:0-10664 GCA_964628165.1 uncultured Cyanobium sp. | reverse complement strand
GGGCTGGAGGGCGCCTGGGCCCGGCACCGCGCCAACGCCGAGCGCCTCTGGAAGGGACTCGAGCGGCTCGGCCTCGAAATGCATGTCCCTCTCGAGCTGCGGCTTCCCACCCTCACCACCGTGCGCATTCCCGAGGGGGTCGACGGCAAGGCCTTCAGCCGTCACCTGCTCGATCGCCACGGCATCGAGATCGGTGGGGGGCTCGGCGACCTCGCCGGGAAGGTCTGGCGCATCGGCCTGATGGGCTACAACAGCACCGAACAGAACGTCGACCGGCTCCTCAATCTGCTCGAGACCGAGCTGCCGGCCTTCCGGAAGCAGGAGCGTCCCGCCGCGACCGCCGCCGTCTGAACCAGTCCGCCAGCAGCCGCTGGGCCTCCTCCCCCTTCATCCCGCCGACCACCTTCATGTGGTGATGGGCGCTGGGGTGGCGGGAGAGATCCAGGCAGCTGCCCAGGGCGCCCCGCTTGGGATCCGGGGCCCCGTACACCACCGTGCCGACCCGTGCCTGCACCAGGGCGCCGGCGCACATGGGGCAGGGTTCGAGGGTCACCAGCAGCGTGCAGCCGTTCAGCCGCCAGTCGCCCCGGAGGGCGGCCCCCCTCGCCAGGCACACCAGTTCCGCGTGCCCGAGCGGATCCCCCTCGCGGTGTCTGCGGTTGCTGCCCCAGGCGATGCTCCGGCCCCGCTCGTCGAGCAGCACCGCGGCCACGGGGATCTCCCCCGATTCCCCCACCCGCTCGGCATGGCGCAGCAGCCGCTCCATCCAGATCCCGAGGGCGGCCTGCGCCAGCCCCGTCTCCTCCTGAACAGCCACGGCGGGAATGGGAGCGGACACCGGTCAGAATGCCGGGATCCTGTCCCGTGCCGTCGGTCCGCGTGCCCTTCGCCCAGCGGCCCCAGCCGCCTCCGGTTGCCTCCTCCTTCCCCGACCCGTTCGAACCGGATGCGGCGCTCGAGGATTTCCTCCAGCGGGCGACCCGGCTGCTGAGCGGCTGGCTCGGTTCCAACCGCAGTGCCGCTCCCCTGCCGCGGCTCAGCGTGCTGCCGGAGGTGGAACCCGCCCCGGAGGGGCTCGGCACCGACCGCCTGCTGGGGGACCTGCAGCTCGTGATGGAGGGGGCCTTCAACCCCAACCATCCCGGTTCCCTGGCCCACCTGGATCCGCCGCCGCTGGCGGCTTCGATCGTGGCGGATCTGATCTGCGCCGGCCTCAACAACAACCTGCTGGCCGAGGAGCTGGCGCCGAGCCTGAGCCACCTCGAGCGCCGCCTCTGCGCCTGGATGGCGCGCCGCCTCGGCCTGCCCGACTCCGGCGGGGGGGTGGCCGCCAGCGGCGGCAGCCTCAGCAACCTCATGGCCCTCGTGGTGGCCCGCGACCGCCGCGCACCCCTGCCGCCGGGGGAGGGGGTCGTGCTCTGCAGCGAGGACGCCCACGTCTCCCTCGACAAGGCGATCCACGTGATGGGGCTGCCGCCCCGGTCGCTGCAGCGGGTCCCGGTGGACCGCGTCGGCCGGATGCGGACCGACCTGCTGGCCGGGCGGCTCGAGCGGCTGGAGCAGGAGGGGGTTCCGGTGATCGCGGTCGTGGCCACCGCCGGCACCACGGTGCGGGGAGCCGTCGATCCCCTGCCGCCCATCGCCGCCCTCTGCCGCCGCCACGGCCACTGGCTCCACGTGGACGGGGCGATCGGCGCCGTCTTCGCGCTGACGGCAGGCCACCGCCACCGCGTGGCGGGGCTCGGGCTGGCCGATTCGGTCACGGTGAACCCCCAGAAGCTGCTCGGCATCACCAAGACCTCCTCGCTGCTGCTCCTGGCGGAGCCTTCCCTGCTGCAGCGGAGCTTCGCCACCGGGCTGCCCTACATGGAACCGAGCTGGGGAGGGGGCCAGGGCGGCGAGGCGGGCCTGCAGGGCACACGGCCGGCGGAGATTCTCAAGCTCTGGCTCGGCCTGCGGCAGCTGGGCCTGAACGGCATCGAGAGCCTCCTGGCAGGCGCGATCGAGCGGCGCCGCCGGCTCGAGACCCTGCTCCGTCCCGCGGAGGAACTGCTGATCCACGGCGGTTCCCTCCATCTGCTCGCCTTCCGTCCCCGCGGCGCGGATCCGGCTGCCGCGGAGCAGTGGAGCCACTCCGTCCGGCGGGAGCTGCTCGACCACCGGCTGCTGCTCTCCAGGCCCCGCTATCAGGGCCACCACCATCTCAAGGCGGTGCTCGGCAACCCCCACACCCTCGAAGGCCACCTGCAGCGCCTCGCCGCCATCGTGCGGGACAGCGTGGGGGCCTGATCCGATGGACGCCCCTCCCCGCCGGGCCCGCTGGGTGGCCCTCCTCACCGGTGCCCTCTCGATCCTGATCGGGGTGCTCTATCTGGCGGTGATCACCGCTCTCGATCTGCGCGGTCCGCTTCGGCCACCTCCCCCCGAGGCCCTCGGGTCCAGCGCACCGGCCGTGGCGGGAGCTGCGGCTTCCTCCCCTGGCGCAGCGGCTCCACCACCCTCTGCCACGCCGCATCGAGAAAGCGACGCAGCGCCCCCTCGCGGCGGTTCAGGTCGTACTGCCGCTGGATGACCTCCTGCAGGCCGCCGTCGCCCCAGTCCTGACCCTGCCGGAAGTAGGTGATGAAGCTCCTGCCGGCGATCCGGGTGAGCCAGGCCGCGCTCACCGCCTGGATCGAGCGGCCGACGATCAGGGCGGGAAGATGCAGGCTCAGGGCCCCCTGGAGGATCCCCACCCCGCCCTTGATGAGGCCGAGGCCCGCCAGGGTCCGCCCCACCGCGAGGGCGAGCTCCTGGGCCGTCTCCCTGCTGAGCCGCACGTCGTAGACCCGGCCGATCTCCACCACCATCTGGGCGTTGACCGCCGCGGTGCCGAGCAGGTCGATGCCCGGCAGCGGGGTCACCAGCAGCACCCCAGCGCCGATCCACATGTACCGCTCCACGATCGCCTCGGCCTCCTGCCGCCGCTGGCGGTCCAGCAGGTCGCGGCTGGCCTGGCCGAGTTCCCTGCACTGGAGCAGGAGATTGTCGGCGATGAGTTCCTCGCCGTCGGCGTGCAGCACCGCCGCCAGCCGGCGCAGCAGCGGTTCCACCTCCGGTTCCGGCTGGAGCGGTCGGCCGCCGGGCATCGGCACGCTCTGGGGCGAGGCGCTCACCGGCACCACGTCCGCCGCTCCGATCCGGCCGGCGCATCGTTGCCGCAGCCGCAGCAGCAGCCGCTCCGCCTCCCGCTCGCCGCGCAGATCGCACTTGTTGAGCACCAGCAGAAGCCGCTTGCCCAGGCCCGCCAGGGCCTCGAACACCTGCTGCTCCGCAGCCCTCAGATCCCCGTCCACCACGAGGAGGAGCAGGTCCGCCCTGGCGGCGCGGCGGCGGGCGCTGCGCTCCCGCTCCAGTCCCGCCTCACCGGCCTCGAGGATGCCGGGGGTGTCCTCCAGGATCACGGCCCGCTCGAGACCCTGCAGACGGAGCCGGTAGCGGGTGGTGCCGGTGGTGGAGCCCATCGGCGCCCCGACACGCCCCACCACCTCCTTCAGCAGCGCGCGGATCAGGGAGGTCTTCCCGGCCGAGCCGGAACCGAACACCACGATCACCAGATCGCCCCGGTCGAGCTCCGCCTGCATCCGCTCCCGTTCCTGGCGGAGCGCTTCGCGGGCCACGGTGTCCTTCACCCGTTCGAGGGTGCGGTCGATGGCGGCCAGGTTGCGCTCCGCCGCCTCGCGCCGGTTCGCCGCCGGCCCCGCCGGGCCGGGGGAGGTGCCGGAGCGGGGGCGGTTCAGCTGCCGCAGCCAGGGGAGCGCCAGCCGGGCGGTGGCGAGGATCACCACGGCGGCGAGCAGCAGCACCACCGGTCCCACCAGCCAGCCCGGCAGCCAGTAGGAGAGCTGCCAGAGCAGCTGGTTGAGGGCCTGCAGCAGGATCCCCACCGCGATCAGGATCAGCAGTCCTCCCGCGAGCCAGAGCCAGGGGGGCAGCCGGCGCATCAGCGGGCGGAGGCCTCCGAGGCCCGCACGATGTCCCCCCAGAGGGCGGCGGCCATGGCGCTGGTGGCGCGGGTGGGCCGGTTGTCGTCGTTGCCGAGCCAGATGCCGATCACCCGGTGATGCCGGGGGTCCGCGCCGACGAAGAGGAGATCGCGGGCCTCGTTGGTGGTGCCGGTCTTGCCCCACTCCTGTCCCCCCAGGGAGGCGGCGGTGCCGGTGCCCCCCCTCACCACGCCGCGCAGCATCGCCTGCATGGCGCGCGCCGTGGCGGGTTTCACCACCCGCCGGCCCGCACTCGAGGTGGAGCGGCCGGTCCTCGAGCGGCATCCCTTCTCTCCCTCCCCTTGGTCTGCCTCCCCCTCCGCCCCGGCGCTGCACCCCTCGGCGTCGGTGAGACGGCGGATGGTGCTGGGGGCATGCCACACCCCGTCATTCGCCACGGCCGCGTAGGCGCCCGTGAGCTCCAGCAGGGTCACCTCGCTCTGCCCCAGGGCGAGGCCCGGCACCGCGGCGAGCGGACTGACGATGCCGAGGTCGCGGGCCTTGCTCACGACCGCCTCGAGGCCCACCTTCCTGGCGATGCGCAGGGCTGCGGTGTTGCTGCTGATGGCCAGGGCGCGGCCCAGGCTGATCGTGCCGCCGCAGCCACTCTCGAACACCTGTCCCCGCCACCGCAGCGGTCCGCAGCTCACCCCGTCGCCGGGGCGGCCTCCCCGTTCGAGCGCCACCAGGTAGGGCACGAGCTTGAAGGTGCTGCCGGGCTGGCGCAGCGCCATGCTGGCCCGGTTGAACTGGCTCTGCTGGTAGTCCCGTCCACCGGCGATGGCGACAATGCCGCCGCTGCGGCTGTCGAGCACCACCACCGCCCCCTGGCCCACCTGCGCCGAGCGGGCCCGGTCGAGCCGTTCCCGCAGCAGCCGCTCCACCAGTTTCTGGAGTTCGGGGTCGAGGTGGGTGTCGATCAGGTAGTTGCCTTCGGCGGCCACTTCCTCGCCCACCAGACCGCTCAGATCCCGACGCACCTGATCCACGTAGAAGGGGGCGGCGAAGCGCGCCTCCCCGCGGCAGGCGTCGGTGGCCAGGCGCACCGGCAACCGCCGCGCCCGTCGCGCCCGGTCGGCCCCGATCCGCCAGCTGGAGGCCATCCGGTCGAGCACCCGGTTGCGGGCCCTGAGGGCCGCACGGGGATCGACGCAGGGATCGTTGCCGTTGGGGGAGGGCAGCAGCCCCACCAGCAGCGCCGCCTCCTCGAGGTCCAGCTTTGCCGCCGGCTTGCCGAACAGACGCCTCGAGGCGTCCTCGAAGCCCCAGCCTGCCCCCAGGTACACCCTGTTGAGATAGCTCAGCAGCAGCTCGCTCTTGCTGAAGCGGGCCTCCAGCTGCAGCGCCACCAGCAGCTCCCGCCACTTGCGCCCCAGGGTCTCCCCCTGGCCTACCCACTCGGGATAGAGGCTGCGGGCGAGCTGCTGGGTGATGGTGCTGCCCCCCTCCAGCACCCGCCCGCCGAGCAGGTTGATGGTCAGGGCCCGCAGCGTGCCGATCGGGTCGACGCCGGGATGCCACCAGAAGCGGGTGTCCTCGCTGGCCAGCAGGGCGTGGACGAGCACCTCCGGGTAGTCCCCCAGCCGTTCGAGTTCCCGGTGCCGCTGGTCGTGGACGGAGGCGATCGGTTTTCCCTGACGGTCGTAGACCACCAGCGGGCCCCTCACCTTCGCGAGGCTGCCGCGGATCGGCATCGTCAGGCCCGAGAGGAGCACCAGAAGGGTGCCGCCGCCGAGCAGTCCGGCGAAGGCCAGGGCCAGGCCGCGCAGCAGCGGCGGCAGCCGCGGTGCCGGATGGCGGAGGAAGCGGATCTCCGGGAGGTCCTTCTGGTCGGGGGGGCCGAGCCGCACCCGATCGCCGTTCCGCAGCAGCAGCTCCCTCACCCGCCTTCCCTCCCACCAGAGGCCGTTGGTGGAGCCCTGATCCCGCAGCAGCCAGTGACGGCCGTGCCGTTCCAGCAGGGCATGGCGCCGGCTCACCACCGCGTGCTCCACCCTGAGATCGCTGCCGGGATCACGCCCGATCCGGTAACAGCTGCCGTGCAGGGCCAGCCGTTGCGCCGGCACGCCGTGGCCGAGCAGCTCCAGCACGTCGCCCGGAGCCTGTTCCGTGGGCTCCGCGGCGGCCGCGGCAGGGACGGCGAGATCAGCCATGCCGGTGGCGCGGCCGCACCAGCAGTTCGATCGCCAGGCACGCCACCGCGAGGTTGATGGCCACGTCGGCCAGGTTGAACACCGGGAACTGGATCGGCACGAATTCCAGGAAGTCCATCACCCACCCCAGGCGCCAACGGTCGATGCCGTTGCCGATGGCTCCCCCCAGCAGAAACCCCAGCCCGGCGATGCGCCACCGGCCGGCCGGTGGCTGGCGCAGGATCCACAGCAGCAGCCCCACGCTGACCAGGGCACTGACCAGCCCCAGCAGGCGCGGCGCGCCGCTGAACAGGCTGAAGGCCGCACCCGTGTTGGCGACCTTGCGGAGCTGCAACAGACCGGGCAGCAGCGGCTCCACCTCTCCAGGGGCCAGGGCTCCCCACGCCCAGGCCTTGGTGAGCTGGTCGAGCACCACCACCACCAGGGCCAGCAGGGGGGCCGCCCAGCGGGCACTGCCCTGGCCCCGGGCCGGCATGGGGCCGGTCACGATTCGATCAGCAGGATCCGCCGCAGCACCCAGGCCAGCACCGCCACGGCGCAGCAGAGCAGGAGCTGGGGCAGCAGGGCGAGGGTGTGGGCGAGCAGCAGGGTGAGCACGTCGCTCCCCCAGCGGCCCGCCAGGGCCCCCAGCAGCAGGTTGAGCAGGCCGCAGAGGTGGAGCACCACCAGCCCGAGCGCCGCCGCTCCGGCCAGGGCGAGGGGATCGTTCATGCCCGGCTGCCGCGCCAGCCTGCCGGTCACCCAGCCGGCCGGCAGAAAGCCCGCCAGGTAGCCGAAACCGGGGTCGAGCAGATAGCCGAGGCCGCCACCGCCGTGGAACACCGGCAGCTGGAAGAGTCCGACGCTCAGGTAGGCCACCGCCGCGAGCATGGCCGTGCGGGGACCCCCCACCAGTCCGGTGAGAAGGAGGGCCGGCACCTGCAGGGTGATCCCCAGCGGCCGGATCGTCCATCCACCGTCGGCGGGGAAGGGGACGGCGGCCGGCACCAGCCCGCCCGCCACGATCAGCAAAAGACCGGCGATGGCCCCGGTCCATGTGGCGAGGGCCCGCAAGAGTTCCCTGGATCACTGGGGCCATCCTGCTGCAGCTAGGTTCGCCTGAGAAGGGGAGGCCGACCGGTGCCGCCATCCGAGTCCCACGACGACCGCCTGCTCTCCCCCGGAGATCCGGTGTGTTTGCGGAGCGGGCAGCCCTACCTCAAGACCGCCGATCCGATGCCCATGCTCCGCCCGGCGGACCTGGTGGACACGGGCGAGGTCGGCCGGGTGGTTGAGGTCCGCCCCCTCGAACGGCTCGCCGTCCGGTTCCGCCGCGGCACGTTCCTGCTGGACCGGGCCGACCTCATGCCGCTCCGGGAAGCCGACTGATGTGATGACGGGCCCAGGCCCGTTCGGCCGCCCGGAGCGCGGCGGCGGGACCCACCAGGCTGAGGCGGGGCTGCAGGAGATGGCGGCGGGCCGCGGCGGTGAGCTCGGCGGCGGTGAGGGTGCGGGCCCGCTCCAGCTCACGGTCGACATGGTCGGCCGTCAGGCCGTGGCTGAGGAGCAGGGACTGGCGATCGGCGATCTGGGAGACGGTCTGGCGCCCCATGGCGTCCTGGCCGGTCAGCTTGGCCACCGCCAGGCGGAGCTCCGCCGGCGTGAGCGGCTGATGGGCCAGCCGCTGCCATTCGTCCAGGAGACAGAGGGTCGCCTCCTCCGCCCGCTCCGCCGAGGTGGAGAGATGCATCACGAAGGGAGCTGCCGCGCGACGGGCCGGGAAGTGCACCCCCACGTCGTAGGCGAGCCCCCGCATCTCCCGCATCTCCACGAAGAGACGGCTCGACATGCCGTACCCGAGGTGGGACTGGAGGAGCCTCAGCGGCAAGGCGTCGGGGTGGGCCAGGGGTACGGTCGCGCAGCCCAGCAGGATCACCACCTGCTCGGTGTCGAGGGCCAGGCCCGCCGGTTCGCCCTCCGGCACGGCCACGGTCTCGGGGGGCGATCCGGCCCGCCGGGGCGTCCGGGGACAGCACTCCCGCACAGCCGGTTCCAGGATCGCGGCCGCTGCGGCAGGGGCCAGGTCGCCGCAGACGGTGAGCACCGCCTCCTTGCGGCCCAGCCCCGCCACCAGCGGCACCAGGTCGTCCCGTTCCGTTCCGGCCAGCTCGGACTCGATGCCGAGGGGATCGTGGCCGTAGGGGCCGTCGTCGTAGAGCAGGCGGCGCAGCTGGTCGTGGGCGAGGTGGAAGGGGTCCTCGCGCTGCCGCTGGAGCCCCTGCAGGTTGAGCTGGCGTTCCAGGGCCACCTGGTCCGGCTCCAGGCGGGGGCGCCCCACCATCGCCGGCAGGAGAGGCAGCAGGGCGCCGGCGTCCTCCACCGCGCACTTGAGCGCCAGGGTGAGGGCGTCCTCGTGGGCATCGGCCCGGAGGGTGGCGCCGGCGCCCTCCACCAGGTCGGCCAGGGTCTCGGCGTCGAGATCCCCGCAGCCGCGGGTCATCAGCCCCGCCAGAAGCTGGTGCGCGCCGCGGTGGCCGGCGGGATCGGCACCGCTGCCTCCGTTGATCACCAGGCGGGCCGCCAGGATCGCCGGTCCGGGGCGCCGCTGGGCAGCGGCAGGGTCGTCCAGGCCTGTGGGCCGCTCATGCGGGCACGGCCTCCAGCACGCAGGCGCTGGCGGGGTCGAGCAGCGGCAGGATCTGCCGCCTCAGCCGCTCGGGCGTCCATCGTTCCAGTTCCTGCAGGGGGGCCTCCAGATCCAGCCGGCGCCTCCACAGGTGGGCGTTGCCGAGGGTGGCGGCGACACCTGCCGGCGACTCCAGCCCGAACCGGTAGGCATTGGCCACCAGATGGCGGGCCCGGTCCCATTCCCGATCGCTGAGGGGCCGCTCCATCGCCTCCTGCCACAACCCGCCGATCAGGCGCCTCACCTCCTCCAGCCGGTCCACCTCGCAGATCGCCTCCAGCAGAGCCAGGCTGCCCCCCTCCATCGGGTGGAGGTCGAGGTCGATGCTCTCGACGATCCGCAGCTGCTCGCGGAGCCGCTCCACCATGCGGCTGCGGCGCCCCTCGGCCAGGAGGCTGGTGGCCAGATCGGCCCCGGTGACACCGGCCAGGTCCGCCGCGGGGGGCTGCCACCACGCCATCAGCAGCCGGGCCGACTCGAGCCGGGGCAGGGCGATCCGGTGAACCCCCGCACAGACCGCCAGCGCCTCCGGCGCGGAGGGCGTGTTCTCCTCTGCCAGGGCCGCCAGGCCTCCCCTGCCGGCCCGCTCCACGAGGGAGTCGTCGGACACTCCGCCGGTGATGGCCAGCACGCAGCGGCCGCCGGTGTAGAGGCGCCGGCGGAAGGACTCCATGGCGGCAGGGTCGTGGCGCTTCAGGGCCTCCCGCCGGCCGAGGATGGGGCGGCCGTAGGGATGGTGGCCACAGGCCAGCTCCAGCAGTTTCTGCAGCGCCACCTCCTCGGGCTGATCCTCGCTCTGGGCCAGTTCCTCGAGCACCACCTGCCGTTCCAGATCGAAGGCCCCGCCCTCCAGCCGCGGCCGCAGCACCAGATCCAGCAGCAGATCCAGCGCCTCGCCGGCCTCCCCCGGTGGAATCAGCACGTGGTAATGGACGTCGTCGAAGCCGGTGGCGGCGTTGCTGCAGCCCCCCAGGGCCTCGATCCGCCTGTCGAACTCTCCCGCCTCGAGCCGGCTGCTGCCCTTGAACACCATGTGCTCGAGGAAGTGGGCCATGCCGCTCTCCTCCTCCGCCTCGAAGGCGCTGCCGGCACGGCACCAGAGGTCGAGGCAGACGAGCGGCGCCCCCGGCAGCGGCAGGCTCACCACGCCGCTGCCGTTGGCCAGCGTCGTGACGGTGGCCTTCGCCAGTCCGAGCCCCAGGGTCTCAACGGCGGCTCCGCTGCGGATCATCGGCCCATGGCAGGATCGCCATTCTGCTCATCGAGGGGGTGGAGGCGATGGATCATCCGGGCCGAGCGCCGGCTGCCGCCGGCGGCCTGCATCCGCTGGTGGATTCCCTGGCGGAGCGCATCCGGCAGTGCCGTGACGCCCTGCCGGGGTTGCGGCCCCTCGCCCTGGACCCCTCCCTCGAGGCGGTGAGCGGACGGCTCGACGGCGAGGACCTGTTCATCCTCAACGAGGTGCACGAGGCGCGCGGCCTGCGCAAGCTCCACCTGGAAACCGCCCGGCTCGGCGCCGGCCTCCAGATCCTGCACTGCGTCTTCTTCCCCGATCCGCGCCATGACCTGCCGGTGTTCGGGGCCGACATCGTGGCGGGCCCGGCCGGGGTGTCGGCCGCCATCGTCGATCTCTCCCCGGTGGGCGACCGACTTCCTGCCGCGGTGGAGGAGGGACTGGCCGCGCTGCCCCGCCGGGAGGCAGGCCGCCGGAGGGAGCTTCCTCCCTGGGGCACGATCTTCTCGCCCCATGTCCTGTTCGTGCGTCCCCAGGGTGTGGAGGAGGAGAAGGCCTTCGTGGAGGCGGTGGCGGACCGGCTGGGG